>VEQK01000004.1 GCA_018883265.1 Rhodocyclaceae bacterium
ACTGCACGCAGGCTGGGTGGCTGATAGATGCGGGATTACTGGAACTTTTAGCCGCCGCGCAACCCGCCGACCCTACCCAGGCTGATGGCCAGTGGGTGCGCACCCAACACGCGGTGCAAACCCTGCTCTCACCGGCGGAGATGGGTGAGTTCTTCAAAGTGATCCTACTGACCAAGGGATTGCCGGCTGATCTTCGTATTCCGGGCTTCTTGCGTAGCGACCGGTCGCATACGCTTTAGCGCGCTTATTGTTTGTTTCGGCTAGCGCCCACGCTATTCGGCGCATCTTTTACCACCGCCTTCAACCAATCATTGATCACGCCCGCTACGTGTTCCCAATCGCGCTCCAGCATCATGCCGTGGCCCATGCCCGGGAAAATCACGGGTTCGACACCGTAGACCTCGGCCGTGTCGCACACCTGGTTGGCCGGGATGATGTGATCCAGTTCGGCACCGATGATCAACTTGGGCACCGGCTTGAGCCGTTCCGGTTTGATCAGGTTGAACATGGTCATATCCCAGATGGCGCGTTGCGATTCCATCTGTGAGAGCAGCAGGTAACGCTGCAGATCAGTCAGCGAGGCCGGCTGCGCAAAGAGCGCGTCTTTCAATGCATCGATATCGATAGGGCCACCCGTCATCAGCTGGGAGAGATTGCCCAGCATATCGGGGCGTGACCAGAGCAGCGACATCGAACTGGCAATGAGCCCACGCGGTGGCACCGAGCACATCAGCACCGCCGCAGGGAATTCTTGTCGCTCCAGACATTTCTGCACGACAAAGCCACCCATCGAGTGACCAATGAGCGCGGGGGATTGCCCCAGTTCTTCGATCACCTGCATGACATCGTCGACGTAGTGGTCGACACCCCAGTTGCCGAGCTGGTCATGGCCTTCGCTGCCGCCGTGTCCGCGTACGGAAACCGCATGCGCCGGCCACCCCCGTTCGGCAAACCATTCGAGAAAATGTTCGGACCAGACCCAGGCGGCGGTAAATGCACCGTGCACAAAAAGCAGGGGGGTCCGTTTTTTGCCTTTGCTGGGATAACGGCTGATGACTTCGAGTGAGAGGGCGTCGGACAAAATGATTCCTTAGCTAAGGTTCCGGATGGCTTCAATGCGCGCATCACGAATGCGCGTGGCGATGTGTTCTTGTGTACGTACTGCCAGCGCGATGGCACCAGCATCTACGTCTGCCGCAGCGGCCTGTATTTTGGCCCACTGCGTGACGATGTCGGGTGCTGCACCTAGAATGGGCAGCGTGGAAAGCAGCAGTTTGAATCGATCGGCGCGCCGCAGACCATCGCAACGTTCCAGCGTGTCGAGCTGGTTTTCCGCGCTGAGTGCGTCCGGTTGTAATAGCGCAATTTTATGCCGCACGAGGAGCAGCGCCAGATCCCGGCAATCCGTTGGCAAGCGCAGATGGCTAGCAACCTCGCTGACCTGCTCCGGGCTGCAATCGGCCAACCAGATGGCGACCCGCGCCGCAAGGGGCAATCCAGCGTCTGCTGTGGCATTGAGCCGACCGGCGACCACCGGAATGGGCGGATAGAGATCTGTACTGGCAGCGCTGGCATCAAGTTCAGCAAACATACGTTCCGGTTGTTCCGCCATCAACCCGCGCGACAGTTCCTGCCACACACGTTCGGCAACCAGATGTCTGACTTCGCCCGCTCGCACCATCTGCTGCATGAGCGCCTGCGTTTCGGGTGCCACACTAAATTGCGGGAAGCGCGCCGCAAATCGCGCCAGGCGGAGGATGCGTACGGGGTCTTCGGCAAAAGCCGGGCTCACATGGCGCAGCACTTTCGCTTGCAGATCCTGCTGCCCACCATAGGGGTCGATCACGCGTCCTTCGGCGTCTTCAGCCATGGCATTGATCGTAAGATCACGACGCGCCAGGTCTTCTTTCAGGGTGACTTCGGGGGCTGCATGAAAACTGAAGCCGTGATACCCATGACCCGTTTTGCGTTCGGTGCGGGCGAGCGCATATTCTTCGTGAGTTTTTGGATGTAGGAAGACCGGGAAGTCTTTACCGACCGGGGTATAACCGGCAGCAAGCATCTCGTCAGGAGAACTACCAACAACAACGTAATCCCGATCACCCGGCGGCAAGCCAAGCAGACGGTCGCGTACGGCACCGCCTACCATATAGATCTTCATAACCGGCGCTTGACTATCTGAAGCGCGGCGCCGAAAAATCAGCGGCCGGCGCGGCTACGGTAATCGTCGAACTGAACGGTATCACCGCTACCCAACAGGTACAGCGGCGCAACGGCTTCGAGCGGCACCGGGTTCCAGTTCGGCGGCGTTTTGCAGCCACCGCTGCAAACGCTATCGACTTCCATTGAGCGGATATTGTCGGCCGACATCATTTTGTTCGGCAGCAGCGACAGCAGCGCCGCCTGGAAGTACGCCAGATTCTCCGACAGCGGAATGATGCGACGCTTCACATCAAGCACCTCGGCGGTGTACTCGACCAGTTCTTTCAGGCTATAAACGTTCGGGCCACACAGGTCATAGGCCTGACCTTCCATGGCCGGGGTATCGAGCGCCTGAGCAAAGGCCTTGGCGACATCATCCACCGACACCGGCTGGAAACGGGCGTCGGCGCAGCCTAACGGCAGGAACGGCAATTTGCGCAACAGGCTGGCAAAGGTATTGATAAAGGAATCGCGGGCACCAAAGATCACCGACGGGCGGAAGATGGTGGTGAGCAGACCGGATTGAGCAACGGCCTCTTCACCAGCGGCCTTGGAGCGCAGGTATTCGGAGGGCGCATTCCTGTTGGCGTTCAATGCGCTCATGTGCAACAGACGATTCACACCAGCAGATTTACAGGCGGCGACAATTCTCTTGGGCAATTCAACGTGCGCGGCAGCAAATTCCTTGCCGTAGGGAATGGCCGGCGTATCACCATGCAGAATGCCGACCAGATTGACGACGGCATCCTGACCACTGGCCAGGCGCTCAATCACACCTTTTTCATGGATGTCAGCCTCGACGAGCGAAACACTCGGTAGCATCGTGATGTCACGATTCTTTTCGTAGCGGCGCGTCGGGATCGTGACCTGAACGCCGGCATCGACCAGCACGCGTGCCAGATGACGCCCAACAAAACCGGTGCCACCAATGAGGAGAATTTTCTTATTCGTCAGCATGAGTCTTCCTTGGTCGATCGTCTAATTGGGTCGATTCGTCGATGGGTCATCCAAGCGGCTATTTTATGCCATTTCAGGGCAATTCCGGCATCCCGTCAGATTGACCCGACTTGGGAGCGATCGTGCCGAGCATGATCTTGAGCGATGGCGTGTTGCCCGTCATCACCGTCTGATAGAAAACGGCGTTGCTCATGACCTTTTTGACGTAATCCCGGGTTTCCGAGAACGGGATGGTTTCGGCGTAGATCGCGCCTTCCAGCGGTTTCACGTCACGCCATTTGCGGGCACGGCCGGGGCCGGCGTTGTAGGCCGCCGAGGCCAGCACGGGGTGGTTATCCAGACTTTCCAGGACTAACCGCATGTAGGTCGTGCCCAGCATGACGTTGGTGTCCGGGTTGTGCAGATCGCCCGGCCCCAGTTTGACGCCGATCTTGTTAGCCACCCATTTGCCGGTGGCCGGCATCACCTGCATCAGGCCGGCCGCCCCCACATTGGATTTGGCATTAGTCACAAAGCGGCTTTCCTGGCGCATCAACCCATAGACCCAGGCTTTATCCAGATTCTGCCGGTCGGAGTGCGGCATGATCTTGTCGGCATAAGGCGTAGGAAAACGCAGCTTGTAGTTGTGTTCCTCTTTGGTGCGATCAGCCGCGCTGATCGAGCGGTCGATAATCTGGTTGCGCTGGGCAATCTCGGCGGCGGCCAGCAGTTGCCGGTCGTTCATGCCGCGCAACGCCCAGCTCCATTCCTTGACGCCTTCGGGCCGTAGATCCAGCCGGTACATGGCAAGCGCCCGGCGGATCCCGGGTTGTTTTTCAACGGCGCGAATTTCATCCGGTGTTGCCGGTTTGGCCTGGGCCGGAACTTTGGCTCGACCGCCCAGCTCTTCAGCCGCCAGCACTCCATAGAAGTTGGATTGCCCGGCAATCTTCTGGAACTGCTCTTCGGCAGCACTGTCTCGCCCCTGTGCCTTGTAGGCACGACCCAGCCAGTACACCCACTCCGGTGAACTGAGCATGGGTTCAGGCATGGCTTCGATATCCTTGCGCACCAGACTCCAATCCTGCGCACGCAGGGCGACACGAATGCGCCAGGCCATCGCATCGTCTGGCAGCAGGGCCGTGCCGCTCATCTTCACGGCATTCAGCGCGTCTGGGCTTTGCTGGATTCCCAGCTGCCAACCTATGATGCCCCAGACGTATTCCTGTTGCGTTTTGTCCAGGTGGCCGCCATAGCGCTTCAAGGCAGATACGGCGGTTGTCGGCTCGTTGCGCGCCATGCGCACCAGCGCCAGGGTGACAAGCTCTTTCTGCGTGTCGTCGTTCGGCGTACCGACCCGTTCCAGGAAAATAACCGGGCGACCCAGCACGGCATCCAGACCGCCCGCAGCGTCATTAGCGTTCACCCGCATGACCGACAGGGTCAGACGCGCCTGGGCGGGTTTGTTCATGGCCACCTGACGGCGCGCCCGCAACCAGCCATCACTGGCCTTGAGTTCGCCATTGGCCCACATCGCATCAAAAAGCATCTGGCAGGCTTCGGGCGTATCGACACTGGTGGCCCATATGGCACGAGCCTGATCTTTAGCCGCGCTATCGCCATTGTTCACCCGTGGCAACAGGCTGTAGCACTGGACATCAGGCTCCGGTTGCAGCATCTGCGGCCCCTGCTGGGCAACCAGCACCCAGTTGCCCTGCTTGGCCTGAGCGCGAATCCAGTCTGCCCGCAAAATTTCGGCAGGACGCTCCCCTTCGTATTTTTTGAGGAATGCGCGAATGTCCGGGCTATCGGTGCTGAGCTGCGGCTTAAGCATCCAGGATTCGACGTAGGGCGCCAGCTCATGCTGTTTTAGTTGCGGGTAGAGCTGCTCCACTTTGTTGAGCTGGCCCTTTTGCACCGCTTCGCGAGCGCTCAGGTAGGCTGCGTCCTGGGCGATGGCAATCTCGGTAAGGCCTGGGAACAAAACCAGGGCCGTAACCATGAGGCATACCCGTAAGGGTTTCGCTGAAAGAGGGCGCATCGACATAAGCTGAGACAAGAGGGCAATGGTGAATCTGGGGTGTGTTACTGTCCGGACTATGCCGAACCCGACGGATGAAAAATTCTATCGCAGTACGCTGCGCACCCGCATGAAATCTTGGCGACGAACCTTGTCGGCTGTAGACCATGCCGCATTTAGCCGGCGTATCTGCGACATTCTGGAAGCCCATTTTCATCCACCGCCTTCGCCCTTTGCGTTCTATCAGCCGATTACCAAAGAACCAGACATCGCGCCGCTCATGCACGAATGGTATGCCGCGGGGGTCGGTGTCTGTCTGCCTCGCGTCACCGAAGCGTACTCACCGCTGACATTCTATTTATGGGATCCATACATCCGGCCAACGCTGGATGAGGCCGGCATCGCCGCACCGCCCGTCAACCCGGACAAGCTGGTGGTACCCAGAATGCTGTTCATTCCCTGCCTGGGGCTGGACAAAAACGGTTACCGGTTAGGCTATGGCGGCGGTTACTATGACCGAACGCTGCCGCTGCTACCGGGCGTTAAAACCATCGGGGTGCTTTTTTCAGGCCAACTGCTGGATGACATCCGGCCCCAGGCGCACGATGTACCGCTCGACGGTTGGATTACCGAAAAGGGCCTGGTGCTCTAGACACCTTCCGCAGATACCGGCTGACGAATCGCAATGCCGGTCAATACGAAGAGCAGCGCGGCCTCAATGAATGCCAGCACCGCGTCGGCCTGATCGTACAGGGCTGTTTCGACGGTAAAGAAGGCCGTATTCAGAACCCGGTCGAAGACCACCACGAGCAACAAGGCCAACCAGAAACGCAGGCCTCTGAAGCCACCGGAATCGGGCAGCCGTGGCAGCAAACGGCAACACGACCAACCCACTAGGACCAGTGCGCCCGCCAGCAGATAAACGGTGGTTTCGTACACGGTGGCCGCTCCCGGCGTCAGGCAAGGAACAGACGATACGCCGGATTATCCGATTCGTTGCGATATGGATAACCCAACCCCGCTAGGAAGGCTTCAAAGGCTTTCATATCGCCCGCCGGCACCTGAAAACCGACCAGCACACGGCCAAAGTCGGCACCATGATTGCGGTAATGGAATAGGCTGATGTTCCAGCCCGCACTCATGTTTTCCAGAAAGCGCATCAGGGCGCCCGGGCGCTCCGGAAACTCGAAGCGATAGATCAGTTCGTTGGTTGTCGCACCGCCCTCGCGCGGCGTGTGGCCACCCACCATGTAACGCACATGCAGCTTGGCCATTTCGTCGTCGGTCAGATCCAGTGCCGGGTAGCCTTCGGCCATCAGCATATCGACCAGCGCCGTCACTTCGCCGCGCTTGGCCGTCTGGATGCCAACGAACACATGCGCGGCCCCCGGATCGTTATAGCGGTAGTTGAATTCGGTGATGCTGCGGCTACCGAGCAGTGACAGAAACTTGCGGTAAGCGCCCGGCTTTTCCGGCAGGGTGACTGCGAGAATGGCTTCGCGCTGCTCGCCCAGCTCGGCCCGCTCTGCCACAAAACGCAGCCGATCAAAGTTCATGTTAGCGCCCGAGGCCACGGCCACCAGCGTTTTGCCCCGGGCGCCTGTTTTCTCTGCCCAGGCCTTCATGCCGGCCACCGCCAATGCGCCCGCCGGCTCCAGCACAGAGCGCGTATCTTCAAAAACATCCTTGATGGCGGCGCAGATAGCGTCGTTATCGACGAGGATCATCTCGTCAACATATTGCTCAGCGATGCGGAAACATTCACCGCCGACCTCCTTGACGGCGGCACCATCAGCAAACAGGCCGACCTGTTCCAGACGAACCCGCTCATGCGTAGCGAGCGAGCGTGTCATGGCATCCGCATCGACGGCCTCGACTCCGATGACTTTAATGTCGGGGCGCACCTGCTTGACGGCGGCAGCCACGCCGGCGATGAGACCACCACC
Organism: Rhodocyclaceae bacterium; assembly: GCA_018883265.1. Lineage (GTDB taxonomy): Bacteria > Pseudomonadota > Gammaproteobacteria > Burkholderiales > Rhodocyclaceae > Fluviibacter. The sequence continues at coordinate 7,105 of VEQK01000004.1, forward strand.
CCCCACACAGCAGAAAATAGCCTCAATCGGTTTCGGGTGCTGACGAAGGATCTCCAGGCCGACCGTGCCCTGACCCGCAATGACGTCCGGGTCGTCAAAGGGGTGAACAAACGTCAGACCCTCCTCGCGCTCCAGGCGACGGGCCTCGTTGTAGGCATCATCAAAAGAGTCACCGAATAACACCACTTCGCCACCACGCGAGCGGACTGCGTTGACCTTGATGCCCGGGGTGGTGGTCGGCATAACGATCACCGCCCGACAACCCAGTTTCTGCGCCGAGAGCGCCACGCCCTGGGCATGGTTGCCGGCCGAGGCTGCAACGACGCCACGGTTAAGTGCTTCGCTCGGCAACTTGGCCATCTTGTTATACGCGCCGCGGAGCTTGAACGAAAAAACCGGCTGCTGGTCTTCGCGTTTGAAAAACACCTGGTTACCGATGCGGGCCGACAGGTTTGGCGCAAAGTCCAGCGGCGATTCGATGGCCACGTCATAAACCTCCGCTGCCTCGATACGGCGTAGATAGTCGGTTAGCGGAAAGGGCGCATCGATTTTGGCGGTCATGGCAACTTCGGAAATCAGAGGAAAAAGTTGCGCGGAGCATCGCTGAAAATCCATGCCGGCGCATGATTGCATTATACCGGTGGCCGCCCAAGCACGCAGGAAGCAGTTTTCGGTACTAATCCCCACGCAAAGCACGGTTTTATCAGGCATTTCTGGCTCAATGGATTCTCGGCGGCCACCTTCTGTTGCGTTACAATACAAGGTCCGAAAATGGCCATACTGGCCGCCATCGATCTGAACAAAGAACCATGAACGCACGCCTCCGCGAGATCCCTTACAACTACACCTCCTACTCCGACCGCGAAGTCGTTATTCGCCTACTCGGCCAGGAGAACTGGGCGATTCTCGATGCGCTACGTAGCGAACGCGTGACCGGCCGTTCGGCCCGAATGCTGTATGAAGTACTCGGCGACATCTGGGTGGTACAGCGCAACCCTTACCTGGAAGACGATCTGCTGCAGAATCCGCAGCGCCAGGCGGCGCTGATCTCGGCGCTGCGTCATCGCGTGGCCGAAATCGAGAAGCGTCGTGATGGCAACGAGAAAGTGGCGCAATTGCTCAAGGCGACGGGGGAAGCGATTGACCGTTTTGCCGCACACCTCAATTCCGCCGCCGCACGCCGCCGTAAAGTGATGCGCGCACTTTCGAAGCACACGCGCAAAGACAATATCGCCTTTGATGGCTTGGCCCGCGTATCGCATGTCACCGATGCCACCGACTGGCGTGTCGAATACCCGTTTGTCGTTCTGTATCCGGATACAGAAGACGAAATTGGCCCACTGGTGCGCGACTGCATCAAGCTGGGGCTGACGATCATTCCGCGTGGCGGCGGCACTGGCTACACCGGTGGCGCCGTGCCGCTGACCGCCGACTCGGTCGTTATCAACACCGAAAAGCTGATCGACATCTCCCCGGTAGAATTTGTGAATCTACCGGGTGTCGACCATGCGGTCGGTACCGTGCGTACCGGTGCCGGTGTAGTCACCAAGCGCGTATCAGAAGCAGCTGAACGAGCCGGCCTGGTCTTTGCGGTGGACCCGACCTCAGCCGAGGCCTCGTGCATCGGTGGCAACATCGCTATGAACGCCGGTGGCAAGAAAGCTGTGTTGTGGGGCACCGCGCTCGATAATCTGGCCTGGTGGCGGATGGTTACGCCGGACGGCAACTGGCTGGAAGTGGAACGCCTCGACCACAACCTGGGCAAGATCCACGAACAGGAAACCGTGCGCTTTCGCCTCAAGCGTTTTGACGCGCACAACAAGAAGCTACTGAGCGAGGAAATCCTCAGCATCGCCGGCGCCGCCTGCCGCAAGATCGGCCTGGGCAAAGATGTGACCGACAAATTTCTGGGCGGTGTGCCGGGTGTGCAGAAGGAAGGCACGGATGGCATCATCGTTGCCGCCCGCTGGGTACTGCACAAGATGCCAGCGCACACACGCACCGTGTGCCTGGAGTTCTTCGGCCAGGTGCGCGAAGCCGTACCGGCCATCGTGGAAATTACCGATTACTTCAAGCCGAATGGCGGTGGCCGTAATCTGGGCGTGCTGCTGGCCGGCCTGGAACACCTGGACGAGCGCTACCTGAAGGCTGTGGGTTATGCGACCAAGGCCAAGCGCCACGGCCGCCCGAAGATGGTCTTGATCGGCGACCTGGTCGGCGATGATGAAAACGCCGTCATGCAGGCCGCCTCCGAAGTTGTGCGCATGTGTAATCTGCGTTCGGCCGAAGGCTTTATTGCCGTGAGCCCCGAGCAGCGCAAGAACTTCTGGCTCGACCGCTCGCGCACCGCTGCGATTTCGAAACACACCAACGCCTTCAAGCTCAACGAAGACGTGGTGATTCCGCTACCGCGCATGGGGGACTACTGCGACGGTATCGAGCGCATCAACATCGAACTCTCCATCGCCAACAAGCTGGCACTGTGCGATGCGCTTAGCAGTTACCTGGGAGGCAACCTCACGCTGGACGCAGGTGACGCCAATGTCGGCAAAGACGTACTCATCGGCGACCGTGCACAACAGGCGCTGGAGACCGTTGCCCAGGTCCGCACACGCTGGCAGTGGCTGCTCGATCATCTGGATACGCCGCTCGGCGAGGCCGAAGCCTCGTTCGCCTCCCTGGGCATTGTGGCTGGCCCGCTGGAAAACAAGGCCGCGAATTCGGTGCTGTTCCACCGCCTGCAGGACTACAGTGTCCGCGTGTCGTGGAAGCAGGAGCTGAAACCTGCGCTCGAAAACATTTTTGATGGCAACGTCTATCGCCCGATTCTTGATCGCATCAACGCGATCCACAAGGACGTACTGCGCGGCCGAGTCTTTGTCGCCCTGCACATGCACGCAGGGGACGGTAACGTACACACCAACCTGCCAGTGAACTCCGACAACTACCAGATGCTGCAGACTGCGAACAAGGCGGTGGATCGCATCATGCTGTTGGCGCGTTCGCTGGACGGCGTGATCTCGGGCGAGCATGGCATCGGCATCACCAAGATCGATTACCTGGAAGACAAGGAAATGGCCGCGTTCTGGGCCTACAAGGAAAAGGTCGATCCCGAAGGCCATTTCAACCGCGGCAAACTCATGCGCGGCGGCAACCTCGACATGGCATACACACCGAGCTACAACCTGATCGGTAGCGAGTCGATAGTGATGGAGCAATCGGGGATTGGCGAAATTTCGGAGATGGTCAAAGACTGTCTTCGCTGCGGCAAGTGCAAACCTGTCTGTTCGACCCACGTGCCGCGTGCCAATCTGCTGTATTCGCCACGCAATAAGATTCTGGGCACCTCGTTGCTCATCGAGGCCTTCCTGTATGAAGAGCAGACCCGCCGTGGCGTGTCGCTGGCGCATTGGGCCGAGTTCGACGACGTAGCGGCACATTGCACGGTATGCCACCGCTGCGAAAAGCCATGTCCGGTTGACATCGATTTCGGCGATGTCACGATCGCCATGCGCAATCTGCTTCGCAAGCAGGGCAAACAGCAGTTCAATCCGGGTACGGCGGCAGCGATGGCCTTCCTGACCATCAAGGATCCGACCTTCATCAAGGGTATCCGCGAAGCCATGATCCGCTTCGGCTACGCCGCCCAGAACAAGCTGTACAGGCTCGGCAAGTCGTTACACCTGATCCAGAATCAGACCGCCCACCCGCCGGCCACCGTGCACAAACCACCGGTGCGGACGCAGATTATCAACTTCATCAATAAGCCGATGCCGGGCAATCTGCCAAAGCGCACCGCGCGCGCGTTGCTGGACATCGAAGACGACAAGGTGATCCCGGTCATCCGGAACCCGAAGCTGAGCGCCGAGGAATCGGAAGCCGTGTTCTACTTCCCGGGATGCGGCTCGGAACGTCTGTTCTCGCAAGTCGGTCTGGCGACACAGGCGATGCTGTACGAAGTGGGGGCAACCACGGTGTTGCCGCCGGGCTATCTGTGCTGTGGTTATCCGCAAACATCGGCCGGCCAGGAAGACAAAGGCCAGCGCATCACCACGGATAACCGCGTGCTGTTCCACCGCGTCGCCAACACGCTGAACTATCTGGATATCAAGACGGTCATCGTCTCCTGCGGTACCTGTATGGATCAGCTGCAGAAGTACGAATTCGAGCGTATTTTTCCGGGCTGCCGCCTGCTCGACATCCACGAATACCTTATGGAGAAGGGCGTCAAACTCGACGGTGTTGAAGGGACGCGCTACATGTACCATGACCCGTGTCATAGTCCGATGAAGACCTACGCGCCTCTCAAGGTGACCAGCGAGCTGATGGGCACCAGCGTCCCGTTGAATGACCGCTGCTGCGGCGAATCAGGCACGCTGGCCGTAACCCGTCCGGACATCTCAACGCAGGTGCGCTTCCGCAAACAGGAAGAACTGGTTCAGGGTACCGCGGCGATTCGTGCTGATGGTTTCAACGGCAACATCAAGGTGCTGACCTCTTGCCCATCGTGCCTGCAGGGCTTGTCCCGTTTCCGTGACGACACGGGAGAAGAGGCCGACTACATTGTCGTGGAACTGGCAAAGCATCTCCTGGGCGATAATTGGATGGCCGACTACGTCAGCCGCGCCAATACCGGCAGTATCGAGCGCGTGTTGCTGTAAATAGACTTCCCATATCCTTATCCAAGGGGCAGCATCGCTGTCCCTTTTTTATTTCCAAAAATGGGTATAGATTTGGAGCAGTTGGTGCTGTGAGAGGATGGCCATGAAATCCCATAACCTGACACTTCAAGAGGCCGCTTTGCGGATGCCCGGGCATCAGGATAAAACGCACGAGGCCGAGACTCTTCTCGCCGAAGCTATTGAGCACGGCAATCTACCCGCCAGCATCCAGCGCTGGGCAACGGAGCAGTGGCAGGGCGGGCGTTTGCCGGGGAATCTGAACCCCCTAACGACAACTATTCGTGAAGCGGATCTGAATGCGTGGCTTGAAAAGCAGTTCGCTACGGGGTCTCAAGCCAAGGTTCCCATTGGTCTGCATGTTGAGGGCTACCGACTAGAACACGACAGCATGGGGTTCGTTGAGGTACCTGCCAATCATTATTGGGGATCACAAACGCAAAGGAGCTTGCATCACTTTAGTATTGGCAAAGAGCTCATGCCGCTAGAAGTCTATCGCGCCTATGGTTATGTTAAAAAAGCGGCAGCGAGTGTAAACGCCAAGGCTGCACTTTTGCCGAGGTGGAAGGCCGACACTATTATGGATGTGTGCGATGAAATCATCCGTGGGGAACTGGATGCCGAGTTTCCGTTATACGTCTGGCAAACCGGGTCAGGCACTCATTCCAACATGAACGTCAATGAGGTCATTGCTAACCGCTGTATTCAGCTAGTAGGCGGCACTCTGGGTTCACAAACGCCGTTTCATCCAAACGATGATGTGAACATGAATCAGTCGAGCAACGATACCTTTCCGACCGCGATGCACCTTGCTTCATATCATATGGTGCACACACAAACCATCCCGGAACTGGTTGCGCTGCACGCCATCATTGCCAACAAATCTGCCCAGTGGCGGGATGTGGTCAAGATCGGTCGAACGCATTTACAGGATGCCACACCCATAACGGTAGGCCAGGAGTGGTCTGGTTACGCTTCGGCACTGGGCGATGCGACTGAAGCGCTTCGCCAGGCAAACGAGCAACTATTGCAACTGGCTATTGGCGGCACAGCTGTAGGTACGGGGATTAACGCGCCGCCCAATTTTGGGCGCGATGTTTGTCGCGAGTTGGCGAGCCTAACCGGATACCCCTACGAGGAGGCAGATAATCACTTTGCCGCCCAAGCAACGCAAGACCGGATGGCGCGCGCACATAGCGCCCTCAAGTCGGTCGCCGTAACGCTGTATAAAATCGCCAACGACTTCCGCTGGTTAGGGTCCGGCCCACGATGCGGTCTGATGGAATTAAAGCTACCCGACAACGAACCCGGTTCGTCCATCATGCCGGGGAAAGTAAATCCGACGCAGGCCGAAGCCTTGCTTATGGTCTGCATGCAAGTGATGGGCAATGATGTCGCCGTGCAGATGGCTGCTGCCGAAGGCAACTTTGAACTCAATGCATTTCGCCCGGTTGTCATTAGTAATTTTCTTGGTTCCGCCCGAATCTTGGCAGATGCTTGCTTGAGCTTTAGAAAGCATCTGGTAACCGACACGCAGATCAACGCCGATACGCTTCGCCGTAATGTGGCCGATGCAGTCATGCTGGTGACCGCGCTGGTACCGCATATTGGATATGATCTATGCGCCCGCATTGCCCACGAGGCCATTACACAAGAACGGTCGTTAAGGGACGTTGCTCTAGAAATGGGTGTCGAGGCAGATTTGTTCGAACAGGTCGTCAACCCGCTAAAACTCGCTCGTCCGGGTGATTTATAGATCGCTCAGGCTGACGCCCTGTTTTTTGGCAAGTTCCTGAAAACTGGCAAACACACTGCGCTTTCGCCGCTCGGCCTCTTCGGCGTCATTGTCCTGCGCTTCACGACGACGAATTTCTTCCGGCAGAATTTCGAGCAAATGTTCGAGTTCTGCGGTTGTAAAAACTTGTAGATCCATAACACCGTTCTGGCAACATTCGTGGAGTGAAGTATAAAGAGAAGTGCAGAATTTCGCGAATAGCAAAGCGGGTTTCGCGAATTGGCCGAGACGGATCCATCACCACCTCGGAAACCCAGGCCTGGCGCGGCATCTGCCCGGCGGCGTTATACTGAGCCCTCCAGCGCGTTTAAAGCTCACCGGGAATACCATGACCTCACCTTGCCCACTTTGCACGCCCACAGGCGAAGAAGTTCTCTATCTATCTGATTTATATAGAGTAATAGCTGTTAACGACCCGGCCTGGCCGGGCTTTTGCCGGGTTATCCTCAATTCGCACGCCGCAGAGATGACCGACCTTCCGGTTGAGGATCGTTCATCGCTCATGAAGGCCGTTTGCGTCACGGAATCAGTTTTGCGCGATCTCATGAACCCGGACAAAATCAATCTGGCAAGTTTGGGCAATGTTGTACCGCATGTGCACTGGCATGTGATTCCCCGTTGGCAAAGCGACTCGCACTTTCCTGATCCGATCTGGGCAAACGCTAAACGCGAATGGGCAAACAAGCCCAGGGTTGATCATCAAAAAATCACCGCACGGCTCAAGGCCTGCCTCGGTTAGTTTTGTGCAGCAGCCCTTAAAGTAACCTGTGTTTCACGTGGAACATCGGGCGCTGTCTCGTGCGACTTGTGGCTGCATAACCTACTTGCTGGTCGCAACACCCGGTAGCTGACACGACAAGATCGCCTGACGAACCGCGTCGATGGCTTTTGGTCGTGGAAAGGTCGTCCGCCAAGCCAGACCAACGGTTCTACCGATCTCATCCGGCCCCCTGGATTTGCCAGTTTTAGCAGCCGGTTTGGTATCAAACGGCAACACCTTGACCATGGGTTCCCGCCCCACGAGGGGATCCGCTGCCGAGCTGGGCATCACGGCAATACCGGCGCCGCTCGCTACCATGTGGCGGATAGTCTCTAACGAGCTGCCCTCCAGCGAACCGGAAAGACCCTCCGCCCGCTGAAGACGGGGGCAAGCTTCCAGAACCTGATCCCGGAAACAATTGCCACTGCCGAGCAGGAGGAGGTTCTCGCCTTCTAGCTCATCATTTCTGACGGCACTGCGTGACGCCCAGGGATGCAGGGCCGGAACCACAACCCGAAAGGGTTCTTCGTAGACTTTTTGAGTTACTACTCCGGGCAGATCAATCGGCAGCGCCAGCACCAAGACATCCAAATCACCGTCCTTAAGAGCGGGCAATAGATTGTGCGTAAAGTCTTCACGCAAAAAAAGTGGCATCTCTGGCGCCAGATTATGTAGCAGAGGGATCAGCGCAGGCAGTAAATAAGGCGCAATGGTATAAATCACCCCGACGCGGAGCGGACCTTTCAGCGGATCGCGGTTCTGGGTGGCGATTTCCTCCAGGCGCAACGTTTCATCCAGAACCCGTTTAATCTGGGCAACGATCTGTTCGCCGAGCGGGGTGGTGCGGATCTCGGTAGCACCGCGCTCGAAAAGTGGCGCACCGATCTGCTGCTCGACTTTTTTGATGGCCACGGAAAGGGTGGGCTGACTCACGTGACACAGGTCAGCAGCTTTTCCGAAATGCCTCGTTTTATCCAGCGCTCCAATGTAGCGCATCTCCGTTAATGTCATTGTGGCCATGCGTATGTTCGCTTGTGTAATTTAGTCATTATCTCCGAAGGTTTCACGTGGAACATTTCGCTGGGGCGAGGCCTTGACCAAAATTCGGAGGATGTTTCACGTGAAACAAATCTTGACTGCCTATCAGGGTGACCATCCAGCAAGTAGCATACTCCGGGCATCCAACCATTGCCAATCCCCGGGCGCAAGATCTTCCGGCAACAGCAGGTCACCGATGGCGATCCGGGACAGCGCCGACACATGATTACCCGCCGCCGCAATCATCCGCCGCACCTGATGGTATTTGCCCTGAGTGATGGTCATCTCGAGTAGGGCCGGGTTGATCAACCGGCAAGCCTCTGCAGCAAGAGTTTCTTCTTCATCCTTGAGCAGCACGCCGGCCAGAAGTTGGTCACATAAATCTTGGCCTGCGGCCTCGGCCAGAACGGCACGGTAAACCTTGGGCACGGCATGCCTGGGCGAGGTCAGCACGTGAATGCACGGTCCGTCATCCGTCAGCAGCAAAAGACCGGTGGTATCGACATCCAGGCGGCCCACCGGCTGCACATCGCGTTCGCGCAACGGATCCGGCAAGAGCGACAGAATGCTGGGGTGATGTTTGGGCGCCCTTGAGCATTCGTAGCCGACAGGCTTGTTGAGCAAAATATAGGCATGCTGGCAATACGGCCAGACACCATCAAAACCCTCGACCTCAAAACGAAGTTCCTCCGTTTCAAACACCTCGTCGTGGTCCTCACAAAGATTCCCATTGACCAGAACCCCACCTGATCGAATCAGGCTACGGCAAAACTTGCGGGCGCCAAAGCCCTGGCTCTGCAGGAGCCGCTCGAGGGTGCTGCGACGATTGGATTTGTTCATAAATTCGGTTATATTTCAGTAAAATCGTCTAATGTGGTGCTTAAATGCAATAAAATCCCTGGTGCACGCCGTGCGCCGCCAGGCAGCTCGGCTCGACAAACGAAAACGGCCCGCCGTAGCGAGCCGTTTTTTGCCACCCTTAACGGTTAGGCGTCAATGTTACGCGCGGTGAGGGCATTGGTTTCGATGAAGGCGCGACGCGGCTCCACCAATTCGCCCATCAGGGTAGAGAAGATCTGATCGGCGCCGATGGCGTCTTCGATCTGCACCTTGAGCAGACGACGAACTGTTGGGTCCATCGTGGTTTCCCAGAGCTGCTCGGGGTTCATTTCACCCAGGCCTTTGTAACGTTGCTTGCTGATGCCGCGCTCGACTTCGTTGAACAGCCAATCCATGGCTTCGCTGAAGCGGCTGACAGACTGCTGCTTTTCGCCACGATGAATAGTGGCACCGGCCTTCATCAGGTCGGCCAGCAGTTCAGCGGTCTTGCGTAATTGGGCGTAGTCGCCCGAGCCGGTGAACTCGCCGTCCATCAGACCCAGCTTTAGGTTGCCGTGATGCCAGCGCTCCAGACGGAGAACCCAGCTTTCGCGAGCCGCATCATAGGCCGGCACAATTTCGAGCGGCTTCTCATGCGCAGCGCGCAATGAAGTATGGGCCGCCAGCGCATCGCCCAGAACCTTGGCCGATTTCTTGGCAGCAGCCTCGTCATTGAGATCGACGCTTAGGTTATCGTTAACCAGGGTATGTAGCACTTCCGGCGGGATCATGTAGGAGAGGCGATCAATGATCGCTTCCGATAGCAGAAAACTGCGCGCCAGATCGGCCAGTGCATCACCTTCGATGGCTTTGGCGCCTTTGCCCGGTTGTAGCCTGGCATCGTCCAGCGCCATCTGCAGAAGGAACTGGTGGTACTCGTGATCGTCCTTGAGGTAACGCTCGGTTTTTCCATGCTTGACCTTGTAAAGGGGCGGCTGAGCAATGTAGATGTGACCGCGTTCCACCAACTCCGGCATCTGTCGGTAAAAGAAGGTGAGCAGCAGGGTACGGATGTGGGCGCCATCCACATCAGCATCGGTCATGATGATGATGCGGTGGTAACGTAGTTTCTCCGGTTTGTATTCGTCTTTACCGATCCCGGTACCCAGCGCGGTAATGAGCGTGGCAATTTCCTGTGAGCCGATCAGCTTGTCGAAGCGGGCCTTTTCGACGTTCAGAATCTTACCCTTCAAAGGCAAGATGGCCTGAAACTTACGGTCGCGGCCTTGCTTGGCTGAACCGCCGGCGGAGTCACCCTCCACCAGATACAGTTCGCACTGCGACGGATCTTTTTCCTGGCAATCCGCCAGCTTGCCGGGCAGGCCGACGCCATCCATCACGCTCTTACGACGTGTCATTTCACGCGCCTTACGGGCGGCGTCACGGGCACGCGCCGCTTCGACGATCTTGCTGGTAATGACTTTCGCATCAGCCGGGCGCTCAAGCAGGAAATCGGCCAGTTTTTGGGCAACGACTTCTTCCACGGCTGGACGGGCTTCGGATGAAACCAGTTTCATCTTGGTTTGCGAGGCAAACTTCGGATCCGGCATCTTCACCGAGAGCACGCAGGTGAGGCCTTCGCGCATATCGTCACCGGTGATATCGACCTTGGCCTTCTTGGCGATGTCGTTTTCTTCGATGTACTTGTTGATGACGCGCGTCATCGCGGCGCGCAGTCCGGTCAGGTGAGTGCCACCATCGGATTGTGGAATATTGTTCGTAAAGCAAAGTACGTTTTCTGCATACGAATCGTTCCACTGCATGGCAACTTCAACCGAAATTGTCGCATCGCCCGCTTTGGATTCACCCGTCGAATAGAACACGTTCGGGTGCAGTACGGTTTTGTTCTTGTTGATGTAATCAACGAACCCCTTCACGCCGCCCGAAAAAGCAAAATCCTCTTCCTTGCCATTGCGCTGGTCGACCAGACGAACGCGAACGCCGTTATTCAGGAACGACAGCTCGCGCAGACGCTTGGCCAGAATTTCGTAATGGAATTCGACCTTTCCGAAAATTTCCGGGTCAGCCAGAAAGTGCACCTCGGTGCCACGGTTCTCGGTGTCGCCAATAATCTGTAAGGGCGAAACTTCAACCCCGTTCTGTATTTCCAGAACACGGTTCACCGGTTTTCCCTGATGGAACTCCATGAAATGCTTTTTTCCATCACGCCGGATCGTTAGCTTCAACCACTGCGACAACGCGTTGACACAGGAAACACCGACGCCATGCAGGCCACCTGATACCTTGTAGCTGTTCTGGTTGAACTTGCCACCGGCGTGCAGTACGCACATCACGATTTCAGCCGCTGAGCGCTTCGGTTCATGCTTATCGTCGAATTTGATACCTGTCGGAATACCGCGACCATTATCCTTGACCGAAATCGAGTTATCGGCATGAATCGTCACGACAATATCATCACAGTGACCTGCCAGCGCTTCATCGATGCCGTTATCAACGACTTCGAACACCATATGATGCAAACCACTACCATCAGAGGTATCGCCGATGTACATACCCGGACGCTTGCGAACTGCTTCCAGGCCTTCCAATTGTTGAATCGATGATTCGTCGTAATCAGGTACTGCGGTCGGTTTCTTTTCGGCCATCGTCTTGTTTCGTTCGTGGAGTCTGAATGTTCTGTTTTATGCTGCTCAGGAATATGTCTGACTTAAATACGCATTGGCATAACGACATATTTGAAATTAGGGCTATCGGCCGGACCAAACAAAGCACTGGAATTCGAGTCATTAAAGCGCCAGACCACGGTTTCATCGGTGACATGGCTCAGGACATCAAGCAGGTAATTGACATTAAAGCCGATATCCAGACGATCCCCACTGTAATTAGCTTCAAGTTCTTCCTGCGCTTCCTCCTGTTCGGCATTCGCGGCACTAATGCGCAACGCGCCGTTTTCCAGAATCAGACGTACGCCTGAGAACTTTTCATTCGACAGAATACGGGCACGCTGCAAGGCCTGACTGAAAGCGATACGGTTCAACACCAGTTCCTGGGAGAAGCTTGGCGGAATCACTCGCGTGTAATCGGGGAACTTGCCATCAATCAGTTTGGTGACAAACACGACATCGCCAAAAGAAAAGCGCGCCTGATTATTAGCCAGCGTAATGTTGAGCGGATCTTCGGAATCGGCCAGCAGACGGGCAAGTTCAAGAACTGACTTGCGCGGCAGAATGACTTCCTGTCGTTCCAGGCTTTCGCCAATCTCCATCTGGGCAAAGGCCAACCGATGCCCATCCGTCGCCACTGAGCGCAGCGCCGTTCCCTCTACCTGCAACAACATGCCGTTCAGGTAATAACGGACATCCTGAGCAGCCATGGCATATTGAGTTTGTCCCAGAAGTTGCTTGAACGACTTCTGGGTCACTGAAAACGATATCTGATTAGCCGCATTGAGATTCATTTGCGGAAAATCTTCGGCTGGTAACGTCTGTAACGAGAAACGGCTCTTGCCTGCCTTGATCACCAGGCGCTTCTCGTCCAGATCCAGACTGACAGTCGACTCTTCCGGGAGTGAACGCAGAATATCCTGCAACTTGCGGGCGCCTACCGTTACTGCACCTTCGGCGCCTCCTTCCAGCTGGGTGCCGGTGGTGATCTGAATTTCGATATCCGTAGCAACCAATGTCAGCATCGCCCCTTTTTTCTCGATCAACACATTAGACAGGATCGGTAGTGTATGACGCTTCTCGACAATGCCTACAACGGTCTGAAGGGGTGCCAGGAGCGTTTCTCTAGAGGTCTTTAATAACAACATATATAAGGTTCCTAATACGAATAAGCTCAGGTCACTTTGGTGGATAACGCAATTTTCTCACGAAAATTCATACTATTGCTGACTGTACAACCCTAAGGAAAACCCTGGGGATTGCGTGTGGTCGAAAAGGGGATGGAATTTCATCTTTCCATGAAACGTCAGGTTATGCACAAAACGTCCACGCACTCTACAGGAGTTGTTCGTCATCCTTTCAAGACCTGCAGAAGAACGTGAATGTCATGATTGATCTGTTGATCCTTACCGCGTAGGTCTTCCACTGTGCGGACCGCATGCAGAACGGTTGTGTGATCACGGCCGCCGAAGGATTCGCCGATCATCTGGTAGCTGTGAGGCGTCACCTCCTTGCAGAGCCACATGGCGATTTGCCGTGGGCGGGCAATTGCCCGACTACGCTTCTTGGAATAAAGGTCCGCAACCTTCAATTTATAGTAGTCGGCAACCATTTTCTGGATGTTTTCGACTGTAATCTGCCGGTTGTAGGCGCCAACGATGTCTTTTAGGGCTTCTTTTGCGGTTTCCAGGGTGATTTCACGCCCATGGAACTGCGCAAATGCTAAAACCCGGGTCAAAGCACCCTCTAATTCGCGAACATTGGACCGTAAATGCTTGGCAATGAAGAATGCAACCTCATCCGAGATCGGTTTACCCTCGGATTCCGCCTTCTTTTTAAGGATGGCGACCCGCATTTCCGTTTCCGGCGGTTCGATCTGGACCGTCAGACCCCAGTCGAGGCGGGTAATCAGACGATCCTCAAGACCTTCAATTGCCTTTGGGTAGGTGTCGCAGGTAATCACTATCTGCTTGCGCGCTTCGACAAGGGCATTAAAGAGGTAGAAGAACTCTTCCTGAGAGCGATCTTTGCCCTTGAGGAACTGGACATCATCCAGTAAGAGCAGATCCAGCGACCGGTAATTGCGTTTGAAACTATCAAAAGCCTTCTGTTGATAGGCGCGAACCACATCCGAGTAATAGTCTTCGGCGTGCACGTAACGGATGACCTTGGTCGGGTCGGCCGTTAGTACGGCATTGCCGATGGCATGGATCAGGTGCGTCTTACCCAGACCTGCACCACCATAGATAAATAGTGGGTTGTAAGCCCCCCCGGGTGACTGCGATACATTCAGGCACGCGGCGCGGGCGAGCTCGTTGGCTTTACCAACAACCAGAGAATCAAAGGTGAAATGCGGCATCAAGCGGGTGCCCTGGCCATTGAGCGTGGTGCCGCTTTTACGGCTGCCACTGGCATGGGCGGCAGATTGACGAATATCTTCTGTGTTTGGGGCGGTATTAATCGGTTTCGGCGCGGAAGTTGGTACGGTCGTCACCCCTGCAGCACGGGTTGGTAAACCGGCTACGGCTTGTGTCGTACCGATCGAGAGCACAATGGTCACAGGTTCGTTATAGAACGCTTCGGCCAGGCGCTGAAAAGCGGCCAGATAATTGTCACGGACCCACTTAAGAATGAAGCGATTCGGGGCGTAAATGGTGACTTCGCTGTTCGCATTTTTATCCCCGTCGGACTGTAACGGGCGAATCCAGGTGCTGAACTGTTGGGCAGGTAAATCAGCCGCCAACTGGTCAAGACAAAAATTCCAGAATGGATTCATGATGTTATACGATTATTAGGCAAATAAAAGCAATGATAAAAATGGAAAAATTGTGAATAACCTGTGGATAACATGAATGGCAAAAAACACGAAGGGGCCTCAAAGAGACCCCAATAAGGATGCAGGATACCTCAATACTGGCCTTTTGTACCATCAATTATCCTTGACGAGGAAACTTTTCCACAGAAACGGTGGATAAGTAAAATCATGTTGAAAATCCACCCCCGATCTGGGCAGCCTGTGGCTGCCGAACAAATTCTAACTTGACAGTCGGTGGGAACTTGCTGTTTAATCACGGGTTTTCCGCGGCTTTTGTCGCTCTTTTGAATTCCGGGGAGTCCCCAACATGAAACGTACCTATCAACCTTCCGTCATCCGTCGTAAGCGCACCCACGGTTTCCTCGTCCGCTCGCGCACCCGCGGTGGCCGCGCCGTTCTGGCTGCTCGTCGCGCCAAGGGCCGCCACCGCCTGGCAGTCTAAGTTAAGTTTGAGTGTCCGCAGGCCGGACACTCAAACCTATCTGCCGGATAAATTTTCTCTAATCCGGTTGGGACAACGGTGATTCAATCCCGTTATCGCTTTAGCAGGGCATCAAGACTACTTAAACCGTCCGAGTTCCAGACGGTCTTTGATGCACGCAAAGCATGCAGAGGACAATGGTTAACGGTTCATCGCGCGCTGGTTTCCGAGGCGCGTGATGCTCCAGCCCAGTCTTCAGGAATTCCCGAACCTATCGAACCCGTAAATCCGATGAGCCGTCTAGGCCTCATCGTCGCCAAACGGCTGGTGCCAGCGGCTGCTCGCCGCAATCTAATCCGCCGGATTTTGCGTGAATACTTTCGCACCACGCGCGATGCGTTTCCGGCCGGGGACTGGATCATCCGGCTGCACGAATCACCATTTCCCTCAAGGGCACGTATTCGCAAAGGCGCACTGGTACCGACGCGGCTGCAAGTTGTCAGCGGGCTGCGTACAGACCTGGCGCAGATTCTGAAGCGTGTCGCGATTCAGGCGCAACCTCAGATCCGCAAAGATACAGACAAGAGTCCGGGTGCCTGAGATGGTGGAAAGAAACATCGCGAAAAAAAATTTCGGAACGCGCCTCTCGGCGCTACCCGGCTGGCTAATCCAACGGGCCTTGCTTGCGTTGATTACCGTGTATCGCTATGCGGTGAGCCCCTTTTTAGGCCAGCGTTGCCGCTTTCATCCCAGCTGCTCGGCCTACGCGGCCGAGGCTTTAACCCGCTACGGGGCTTGGCGCGGTTGCTGGCTAGCGGCAAAACGCGTTTGTCGATGTCACCCTTTTCATCCCGGAGGGCACGATCCCGTGCCCTGAATCTGGTACCCTTGCATGCTTTATGCCGTTGCCAGGCCGCTTGGCTGACGTAACGCCCGATCTCAGTTTTCTTTTGCTGGTTGAACCATGGATTACCGCCGTTTATTTCTGACCCTGATTTTCACCATTTCTGCGTTCCTGTTGTGGGATGGCTGGAGCCAGCAGAAGGCTGCACAGAAAGCGGCGACGATTCAGGCCGCCGCCCAGACTGCGCCGACCGCTTCGGTGGATTTGCGCAAGGATAGCAACGGTGTTCCAGCACGAGGCGCCAATGCACCAGCCGCTGAAGTTGCAGTGGCCAATGCGCCTACAGTGACCATCAAGACGGACGAGTATGTGGCGAACATCAGCCTTGCGGGCGCCACAATCAGCAACCTGGAGCTCGTCAAACATAAGGGCTGGGATCAGTCGGGTGACGTCGAGCTGTTTGGCAAGACCCACAAGTATGTCGCGCAGTCGGGCCTGATCGGCGACGACCTGCCGAACCACAAGACGCTGTGGCGTCAGGTCTCGTCAGCCACCGAAATGAAAGCGGGGCAGAACACGCTGGATGTGGTGTTCGAGGCCGACGGCGGCAAGGTGACCAAGACCCTGACTTTCAAGCGCGGCGAGTACGGCATTGATGTTACCTACCAGCTAAAGGGCGCCGCTGACAAAGCCGATGCCTACTTCCAGCTAGTGCGCGACGACAAGGCGCCGGCCGGTGACCCGAATATGGTCAGCGTCTTTACCGGCCCAGCCTTCTATACCGATGCCCAGAAGTTCAACAAGATCAAGTTTGCCGATATCGCCGATGGCAGCGTCAAATTCGACAAGACCGCCGACAACGGTTGGGTCGCCATGATCCAGCACTATTTCGTCACAGCGTTCCTGCCTGCGGCCGGAACGCCGCGCGAGTTTTACGCGCGCCAGGTGGAGCCCGGAGTGTTTGCCGCAGGGGTCATCGTGCCAATGCCTGCGGCGGTGAATGGCGTGAGCACGCTCACTGTTCCGCTGTACGCAGGTCCGCAGGAACACAGCACTCTGGAAAAGGTCGCCCCGGGCTTTGATCTGGTCGTGGATTACGGCTGGCTCACCGTGCTGGCCGCCCCGATCTTCTGGGTACTGGAGTGGCTGGAGCGTCTGACCGGAAACTGGGGTTGGGCGATTGTTGTGCTGACCATTCTGCTCAAGCTGATTTTCTTTCCGTTGTCGGCCGCCAGCTACAAATCGATGGCGCGTATGCGGACCGTGACGCCACGCCTCATGGCGCTGAAAGAGCGCTACGGTAACGACAAGCAGAAACTGAATCAGGAGATGATGGATCTCTACCGCAAGGAAAAGATCAATCCGCTCGGTGGCTGCCTGCCGATTCTCGTGCAGATTCCGGTGTTCATTGCCCTGTACTGGGTGCTGCTCGGCGCCGTGGAAATGCGTAATGCGCCCTGGGTCGGCTGGATCCATGACCTCACCCAACCGGATCCGTTCTATATCCTGCCAGCGATCATGATGGCCACCATGCTGTTCCAGGTGAAGCTCAACCCGACGCCGCCCGATCCGATCCAGGCAAAAATCATGTGGATTATGCCCCTGGGCTTCGGCATCATGTTCTTCTTCTTCCCGGCGGGGCTGGTGCTGTACTGGACAGTCAACAACGTGTTATCGATCGCGCAGCAGTGGGCCATTAACCGCAAGATCGAAGCCGACACCACGCATCGCGGCCATCGCTAAGATGTTGAATCCTCCCATCGCGGCCATCGCCACGGCGCCGGGTCGCGGTGGGGTGGGTATTGTCCGGCTTTCGGGGGCCGGACTCAAAAACTGGATCGAACCGCTGACGGGTAAAGCACCGTCGGCGCATTTTGCGGTACCGCGTACCGCCACCCTCACCCCATTTATCGATACTGCGGGTCAGGCCATTGATGAAGGTCTGCTGATCTATTTTGCCGGCCCGAATTCGTTCACTGGTGAAGACGTTATCGAACTACACGGTCATGGCGGCCCGGTTGTCATGCAACTTTTATTGGCACGCTGTCTGGATCTGGGCGCACGACTGGCTGAGCCCGGTGAATTCACACGTCGCGCCTTCATCAACGGAAAACTCGACTTGGCGCAGGCTGAGGCCGTTGCCGACCTCATCAATGCCTCAACGGCCACCGCCGCCCGCTCTGCGGTCCGTTCGTTGCAAGGTGACTTCTCGCGCGCCATCGATGCGCTGATGGGTCCGCTCGTTGAGTTGCGAGCGCTGACTGAAGCGACGCTGGATTTCCCCGAAGAAGAAGTCGACTTCCTCAAAAGTATTCAGGCCGAAGCGCGATTGCAGGGCATTCGTGAAGCGTTGACCAAAGTACAAGCTAGCGCCCGGCAGGGCAAATTACTGCAAGACGGCCTCACCGTCGTACTCATTGGTCAGCCCAACGTGGGTAAGTCATCGTTGCTCAACGCACTGGCGGGCGAGGACCTCGCCATCGTCACTCCGGTCGCGGGCACCACACGCGACGTGGTGCGGGCGCACCTGCAGCTCGAAGGCGTGCCGCTGCATGTGATCGATACGGCAGGACTGCACGAAACGACCGATGAAGTCGAGCGCCTCGGTATCGAACGTACCTGGAAAGAAATCGCCAATGCCGATGTGGCTGTGCTGCTGACCGATGCACAACACGGGCTAACGGCGGCAGAAGAGCGCATCATTGCACGCTTGCCGGAAGGCACAACGCGCATGATGGTTCAGAACAAAATTGACCTCGGCGCTGCAGCATCCACAGCAGAGACAGTACAGATCTCGGCTAAGACGGGCTTCGGTATTGACGCCCTACGCGCGAAACTACTGGAAATCGCTGGCTGGCAGCCGGGCGAAAGCCTTTTCATCGCCCGCGAGCGACACCTTCGTGCCTTGAGCGATGCAGCCGACCATCTGGAAACCGCAGCGGCCGCATTGCCGGCGTTAGAAATCTTCGCCGAAGAACTTCGCCTTGCGCACAGAGCACTACAGAGCATCACCGGCGAATACACGCCGGACGATTTGCTCGGCGCCATTTTTTCCAAATTTTGTATCGGGAAATAACCATGGCCTGGATCATTACAAAATATCTCATTACGGCAGCCGTCGTCGTTCTGATTTCTGAAGTCGCCAAGCGTAGCGATAAACTCGGCGGCTTGATCGCAGCCTTACCAATGGTGACCTTTCTGGCGCTCATCTGGCTCTATGTTGAAAAGCAGCCGGTAGAGAAGATCTCCAACCATGCCTGGTATACCTTCTGGTACGTGGTTCCCACATTGCCGATGTTCTTGGCGTTTCCGTTTCTACACGAACGGATTGGTTTCTGGCCGACCTTGGGCGCCAGCGCGTTGATTACGATCGTTTGCTTCGTTGTCTTCGCTTACGTGATGAAGCATTTCGGCATCGAGCTTTTGTAAGGATGGCTATGAAACGTTGGTTCGTGGTTTTAGGTCTGGCGTCGCTGCTGAATGGGTGTGCGCCTTCGCTCTTCCCAGTCGAAATGCCGGTGACCGCATCGTTGTCGGACTCGGGCGGTACGGCATCGTTGATCCCGTATCAACCGCTGGTGGTGCGCTTGCCGACGAATCCGAGCACGGGTTACGTTTGGTCGTATACGGTGACGGGTGATGATGTGCTCCGTCTGGATACGGTAACGGGTGAGGCACCTGCACCGGATGGCATGGTGGGCGTGCCGGGTCTGGAAGTGTGGTCGTTTCGTGCCCAGGGCACAGGACGCGCCGTGCTGACTTACATTTACGCGCGACCGTGGGAAAAGAATACCCTGCCCGCCAAAATCTTTACATTGACAGTCGTGGTGAGCCCGGCGCGGTAAGCCAGGCAATTGCGCCCCGAGCGGCCTGGCGGCCAGTGGCCATACAGGCGGTGAGCAGATAACCGCCGGTTGGTGCTTCCCAATCCAGCATCTCACCTGCGACAAAGGTACCGGGGCGAGCCGTCAGCATCAGGTGAGCGTCCAGGTTGTTAAAACAGACACCGCCCGCGGTGCTAATGGCTTCATCAATGGGGCGGGTAGCTCGAAGGGTGATGGGCAAAGCTTTGATGGTGGTGGCCAGGGTTTTGAGATCGTTGATCCGTTCTTTGCTTAGTGCTTCGTAAATCAGCGCCGTTTTAACGCTGCTGAAACCGAGTGCGGATTTGAGATAACTGGAGAGCGATTTGCTGCCGCGGCGGCAGAGGGTGTCCAGAATCTTTTCCATCGCTCGGTCCGGCGCAAGGTCGATCGTCAACATTGCGGCACCAGTGGCATTGATGGTATCGCGCAGCGGGCGCGAAAGGGCATAGATCAAGCCGCCCTCAATGCCATCTTGGCTGATGATGCATTCACCCTGTCGCTGATGCGTCTGACCCGTGTGATCGGTAAAACGGATCGTAATCGCCTTGAGGGGTTCACCCGAAAATCGCTGTTTCAGGTACTCAGACCAAGTAACCTCAAAACCGCAGTTGGCGCTTTGCAGCGGCGCAATTTCGACGCCAAGTTTTTCGAGTGCTGTTACCCAGGCGCCATCGCTACCCAGCTTAGGCCAGCTCGCGCCACCCAGAGCGAAAATGCTGGCGTCGGGTTTTATGACTATTGTGCCGCTGGGCCCGGCAAACGCTAGCGCATCCTCATTAGTCCAACCGAGCCAACGATGTCGTACATGAAAGCGCACACCATTCTGGCGTAGGCGGTGTAACCAGGCGCGCAACAGCGGCGCGGCTTTCATTTCTTTAGGAAAGACCCGGCCGGAGGTGCCGACAAAGGTTTCGATGCCAAGATCGTGCACCCAGCGACGCAGATCACTGGGCGTAAATTGATCCAGACTGGCTTGTAGTGCATCACGCTCAGGGCCATAACGGCCGCAGAAAGTGTCGAAGTCTTCGCAATGGGTGATGTTGAGGCCGCCAATGCCTGCTAGCAGAAACTTTCGACCGACAGACGGCATCGCATCGTATACATCAACAGCAACGCCACCTTGGCTGAGTGTTTCCGCCGCCATGAGTCCGGCCGGACCGCCACCGATGATGGCAACATTCTGGCCGGTTTTACATGCGGCAGATTTGGCAGCAATTTCAAACATGCCGCCATTTTACGTGGCGCCGGTTTTTAAGCCGGTGCCGAACTCCGGATCAGGTAGTCAAATGCACCGAGTGAGGCTTTGGCGCCCTCGCCCATGGCGATGATGATCTGTTTGTAGGGCACGGTGGTGCAATCGCCTGCAGCAAAAATACCGGGGGCTGAGGTCTGGCCCCGGTTGTCAACTTCGATCTCGCCCATTTTAGAAAGGTCGAGCGTGCCCTTGAGCCAGTCCGTATTGGGGAGCAGGCCGATCTGCACGAAAATGCCCTCAAGTTCGACTTTGATGTCTTCGCCGTTGTCCCGGTTTTTGTAGACGAGGCCGTTGACCTTGCTGCCATCGCCGAGTACTTCCATTGTTTGGGCATTTTTGAGAATGACCATATTGGGCAGGCTGGCTAGTTTGCGTTGAAGTACCGCGTCGGCACGCAATTCGGGGCCGAATTCGATCAGCGTGACATGGCCAACGATGCCGGCCAGATCAATCGCAGCCTCAACGCCCGAGTTGCCGCCACCGATGACCGCAACGCGCTTACCTTTGAACAACGGGCCATCGCAGTGCGGGCAATAAGCGACCCCTTTTCCGCGATATTCCTGCTCACCCGGTACGTTGAGTTCGCGCCAGCGGGCGCCGGTCGAAAGAATGACGCTCTTGGCTCTTAATACAGCACCACTGGCGGTCCGCACCTCTGCATAGCCGCCGGGCGTTGCGGCTGGCGTGAGCGACTCGGCGCGTTGCAGATTCATGATGTCCACTTCGTAGGATTTAACGTGCTGTTCCAGCTGGGCAACCAGTTTGGGCCCCTCGGTTTCCTGGACCGAGATGAAGTTTTCGATACCCAAGGTGTCCATGACCTGGCCGCCAAAGCGTTCGGCCAGAATCCCGGTGCGAATACCTTTGCGGGCAGCATAGACGGCGGCCGCCGAACCGGCCGGCCCGCCGCCGACGATGAGCACGTCGTAGGGCGCCTGGGCACTGATCTTTTCGGCTTCGCGGGCCGCGGCGCCGGTATCCAGTTTGGCCAGAATCTCTTCAATGGTCATCCGACCGGCGCCGAATTCTTCGCCGTTGAGGTACACAGTTGGCACCGCCATGATCTGGCGTGATTCGACGACCTCCTGGAACATGCCGCCATCGATCATGGTGTGCTGGACACGCGGGTTGATGGCCGCCATCAGGTTAAGCGCCTGCACGACGTCCGGGCAATTGTGGCAGCTCAACGAGATGAAGGTTTCGAACTGATAATCGCCGGGCAGGTTGCGAACTTGTTCGATCACACTGGCATCCACCTTCGGGGGGTAACCGCCCATCTGCAACAGTGCCAAAACGAGCGAGGTGAACTCGTGCCCCATGGGCAGGCCGGCAAAGCGGGCGATGCCGCGCTCACCGGCGTGATTAAGCGGCGCTACCCGAAAAGAAGGCTTCAGATCGGCATCATTCGTTTCAACCACATTCACCTTATCGGAAAGCGCGGCGATCTCGTTCACCAGCTCGCGCATCTGTGCAGACGAGTCGCTGGAGTCGAGGGTGGTCATCAGCTGGATCGGCTGCTCCAGGCGTTCGAGGTAGCCTTTGAGCTGCTGCTGAATGTTTACGTCAAGCATGGTGAACTCCCGAATAATTGTTGGTTGCAGTCATCGCATAGCCAAAAAGCGAACGCGGGCCGGATTTTGGCCAAAGTGCGCCCAATTCGCCGCTTGGCGATGCAATTACGAAGTTGGGGTTGTCCGGGACCGTAGCCCCGGACGTTCTCTGTTGCGGCTTTTTGAGTCCGCGGTGCGAACGGTCTGATTTAGATCTTGCCAACCAGATCCAGCGACGGTGCCAGCGTCTTTTCACCTTCTTTCCACTTGGCCGGGCAGACTTCACCCGGGTGAGAGGCGGTGTACTGGGCAGCCTTCAGCTTGCGCAGCGTCTCACCCACATCGCGGGCGATTTCGTTCGAATGAATTTCAGCCGTTTTGATCATGCCGTCCGGGTTGATGATGAAGGTGCCGCGCAGAGCCAGGCCTTCTTCCGGAATGTGCACGCCGAAGGCATTGGTCAGTTGATGTGTCGGGTCACCGATCAGTGGAAATTTTGCTTTGCCAACAGCCGGCGAAGTTTCGTGCCACACCTTGTGCGAGAAATGAGTATCGGTGGTGACGATGTAGACCTCGGCGCCTGCCTTCTGGAACTCGGCGTAGTGGTCAGCGGCATCTTCGATTTCGGTCGGACAGTTGAAGGTGAAGGCGGCCGGCATAAAAATCAGCACGGACCATTTGCCCTTGAGGCTGGCATCCGATACTTCAATGAATTCACCCTTACCGCTGCGGTTGACAAAGGCTTGAGTTTTGAATGGCTGAACGTGCGTGTTGATCAACGACATGGTGTTACTCCTGTTTTGTGGTTGAAGCTGTATGACAGAGGGAAATGTCTTTTCGACCCTTCGCAGTCTACGGGCGCAAGACTGATAAAGCCAATTGATTGTTACTAAGCTTCCATTAGTTAAAAACTATCAACGACCTTGCGGATCGAAGTGGAATTAACAGAAATTTCCCTGCGAAATCAAATGAAAAGCTACAGAAAGCATCACCAAACCCGCAGTCTTTCGCTAAAATTAGCCCCCTTTTGTGACGTGCAGTTAATTTGCTGAAGGCAGTCGATGGAATTCCCGGATCGTTTCGATGTCATTGTGGTGGGTGGTGGCCATGCCGGCACCGAGGCCGCGCTTGCTTCGGCGCGCACGGGTGCCCGCACGCTGCTGCTAACGCACAGTATGGAAACGCTGGGCGTGATGAGCTGCAACCCGTCGATTGGCGGTATCGGCAAGGGCCATCTGGTCAAAGAGGTGGATGCGCTGGGCGGTGCTATGGCCGCAGCCACTGATGAAGCCGGGATCCAGTTCCGTATTTTGAATGCCTCCAAAGGGCCCGCTGTGCGCGCCACCCGTGCCCAGGCTGACCGTGTTTTGTACAAACAGGCGATTCGACGCCGCCTCGAGAATCAGCCGAATCTGACGATTTTTGCCCAGGCCTGTGACGACCTGATCATCGATGGCGACCGCGTGGTTGGCGCGGTAACGCAGTTGGGTGTGCGCTTCCGGGCAGATGCCGTGGTGCTGACGGCCGGGACATTTTTGAACGGCCTGATTCACGTGGGACTGGATAACTATTCCGGTGGACGCATGGGCGACCCGCCTTCCGTCTCGCTGGCCGCACGGTTACGTGAACTGCAGCTGCCGCAAGGCCGCTTGAAGACCGGCACGCCCCCCCGCCTGGATGGCAAGAGCATCGACTTTTCAGTGATGCAGCCCCAGCATTCTGACGACCCGATGCCAGTCTTTTCTTTCTTGGGCAACGCCGCACAGCACCCGCAGCAATTGCCGTGCTGGGTGACGGACACCAACGAGCGCACGCACGAAATTATTCGCAATAACCTCGACCGCTCGCCGATGTATACGGGCGTGATTGAGGGCGTCGGCCCGCGTTACTGTCCGTCGATTGAGGACAAGATTCACCGTTTTGCCGACAAAGCCAGCCACCATGTGTTTCTGGAGCCGGAAGGTCTGGATACGCACGAGATCTACCCGAATGGGATCTCGACTTCGCTGCCCTTCGATGTGCAGCTGCAGATCGTGCGTTCGATCCGCGGCATGGAGCATTGTCATATCCTGCGCCCGGGTTATGCCATCGAATACGATTACTTCGATCCGCGCGGCCTGAAGGCGTCGCTGGAAACGAAGGCGATCAACGGCCTGTTTTTTGCCGGTCAGATTAACGGTACGACAGGTTATGAGGAAGCGGCGGCTCAGGGTCTGCTGGCTGGCCTGAATGCGGCGCGCCTGTCGCGCGGAGAAGCGGCCTGGTGCCCGCGCCGGGACGAATCCTACCTGGGCGTGCTGGTGGATGACCTGATCACGCGTGGCGTGAGCGAACCGTACCGTATGTTTACGAGCCGCGCCGAATACCGTTTGAGCCTGCGTGAAGACAACGCGGATCTGCGCCTGACCGCAATCGGTCGCGAGATGGGGTTGGTCGACGATGTGCGATGGTCGGCTTTCTGTGCCAAACGTGATTCGATTGAGCAAGAACTTCAGCGATTGCGCAGCCTACGTGTCAATCCGGTCAAGATCGCCAATGAGCTGATCGAGCCGGTGCTCGGCAAGCCACTGGAACGTGAGAGTACGGTCTTTGAGCTGCTGCGTCGCCCGGATACAACCCACGCCGGCTTGCAGCAATTGGCAGAAAGCGCCGGGCTGAGCGACGCCGTTGCGCTGGCGCCGGAGGTGGTCGAACAGGTCGAGATTCAGGCCAAATACCAGGGTTATATCGATCGCCAGCGCGACGAAGTGGCGCGCCAGGCGGCCTATGAAACGCTCACCCTGCCGGACAATCTGGACTACGCCGAGGTCATTGGCCTGTCGCGCGAGGTCTGCCAGAAGCTACAGGCACATCGGCCGCAGACGCTGGGCCAGGCGGCGCGTATCCAGGGCGTCACGCCTGCGGCGATTGGTTTGCTGCTGGTCCACCTGAAGCGCCTGGGCGTGGCCTTGGGCACGGCGTTGTGAGCGACGTAGCGACAGCGCGTTCGGCAGAGGCCGCGCAGTTAATGGCCGGCGCTAGCGGAATGGGGGTGGCATTGACCGAAGGGCAAGCCGCCAAGTTGCTCGATTACCTCGATCTGTTGCAGAAGTGGAACAAGGCTTATAACCTGACGGCGGTTCGGGATCGGTCGGCGATGCTGACCCAGCACCTGCTTGATTCGCTCGCCATCGTGCCGCATCTGCCGTCGGGCGATTTGCTCGATGTGGGTAGTGGTGGTGGTTTGCCGGGGATTCCGCTAGCGATTCTTCAGCCGGAGCGCTCAATTACGCTGGTTGATACCGTCGGCAAAAAAGTCGCGTTTCTGAAGCAGGCGGCGATCACGCTCGGCTTGAAGAATCTGAATGCAGTGTCTGACCGGATCGAAAGTTGGGCGCTACCGGCAAACCATGCCGCCGGTTTTGCGCTCATTACTGCCCGCGCTTACGCCACGTTGGCCACCCTGGTGGGGCAAACCCGGCATCTTCTGGCAGAAAATGGGGGCTGGTACGCCATGAAAGGTGTCTTTCCGGACGCCGAACTGGCAGAATTACCCTCTGATGTCGCGGTCAAAGCGGTTTTTCCGCTGCAAGTGCCCGATCTGGGTGCGGAACGGCATCTGGTGGTCCTGGCGCCGACTGTGCCAAATCACGAACACATTAAATAGCTTCAACAAAGGCGCGGCATGCGTATTCTGGCGATTACCAATCAAAAAGGCGGCGTGGGCAAAACCACATCAGCCGTTAACCTGAGTGCGGCCCTGGCCAAGCTGGGTAAGCGTGTGCTGATCATCGATCTCGACCCACAAGGTAATGCAACGACCGGCTGCGGTATTGTAAAAACGGATGCGCTGCCAACGGTGTATCAACTATTGCTGGGCGACACCTCGCTGGCCAGTGCCGTTGTTAAAACCGAATACGGTTTTGATATTCTGCCGGCTAACCGTGAACTGGCAGGCGCCGAGATCGAATTGATCGAGCTCGATGGTCGCGAACAGCGGCTCAAGGATGCGCTGGCAACCGTGGCGGACCAGTATGATTACGTACTGATCGATTGCCCGCCGGCTCTGAATATGCTGACCGTGAATGCGCTGGTGGCTGCGCAGTCCGTGCTGATTCCGATGCAGTGCGAGTACTACGCGCTGGAAGGTTTATCGGATCTGGTCGAAACGCTGCGTAAGGTGCGCGCTAACCTGAATCCGGATCTGGAAATCGAAGGTTTGCTGCGCACGATGTACAACGCGCAGAACACCCTGACCCAGCAGGTGTCGGACGAATTGATGAACCACTTTGGCGATAAGGTGTACGAAACCATTATTCCGCGCAACGTGCGCCTGGCCGAAGCGCCGTCACACGGCAAGCCGGCCACCGCCTACGATGCGTCGTCCAAAGGTGCTCAGGCCTATGTGGCGCTGGCCGAAGAAATGCTTGGCCGCCACAAGGCCGCTCAATAAGAGAAACGACGAGGACAGCAATGAACGCGAAGAAACAAACCCGTGGACTGGGGCGCGGTCTGGATGCCCTCCTCGGCGGTTCTAAACCGGCCGTCGCCGACAAAACGACCCCGGAAAAAACCGCTCATTCGTTGCCGGAGGTGCCGCGCACGCTGCCGGTGAGCGATCTGCAACCGGGCAAGTATCAGCCGCGCACCCGCATGGACGAAGCCAGCCTGAACGAGCTGGCCTCCTCCATTGCCGCACAGGGTTTGGTGCAGCCGATTATCGTGCGCCCGCTGGGCGCCGGTGCATCAACACCGTACGAAATCATTGCAGGCGAACGCCGCTGGCGCGCATCGCAAATCGCCGGCCTCAAAGAGGTGCCGGTGCATGTGCACCACATCCCCGATGAAGCGGCGTTGGCGATGGCGCTGATCGAGAACATCCAGCGCGAAGATCTGAACCCGCTGGAAGAGGCGCAGGGCCTGCGTCGTTTGATCGACGAGTTTGAATTGACGCACCAGGAGGCGGCGGAGGCCGTGGGCCGTTCGCGATCGGCGGCGACTAACCTGTTACGTTTACTGGAGTTGGCGCTGCCGGTGCAAAACCTGCTGATGCAGAGCCGCCTCGATATGGGACATGCGCGAGCCTTGTTGGCGCTGACCGGAAGCGACCAGATTGCTGTGGCGCAGCAGGTGGTTTTGAAGGGCCTATCCGTGCGCGAAACCGAGGAGCTGGTGCGTCGGCACCTGAGCGGCAAAGCGCCGCCCAAGACGGGCGGCGCTGCGGCGAAGGCCGAAAGCGGCGACGTAGCGCGACTGTCGGAAAGGCTGGCAGATGCACTCGGCGCCGAGGTCAGGATTGCGGCGAACAAACGTGGCGCCGGCAAGATCACGATCAGCTTTCACAGCCTTGATCAGCTCGATGGGCTCATTGAGCGTTTTTCTGATTGACGGCCGCGAAAGCTGGTCGTATAGTTACGGCGTTTGAAGGCGCCTTGTTAGGCACAGCACACAAAGCGATGAGGTCACGGTGTTTAGAGTCATACGCCTGCAACTGATCGCAACAACGATAGCTGTGGTTCTGGCCGGGTTGCTTGCAGGGGGACGTGGCAGCATTTCTGCCGCGATCGGAGGAGGGGCAGTTCTACTACCCAATTTTCTGTTCGCGCTGAGATTGATGGCAGCGTCGGCCAATCGCGCAAGTGTGGCGACGGCCGGTCTGTTCATCGTCTACGAATTCCTCAAGCTGGCTTTCACACTGGTTTTGTTGGCGATCGCCATCGCGCTGTATGCGGACCTAAACTGGCCCAGCATGCTGCTCAGTATGGCGATTACCTTGCAGGTCAATTTTTTAGCATTGGCGAAAAGAACCTGAGATGGCGACTGAAAACGTAGCGAACGCAGCGGCCCACAGCGGTCCGACCCAGGGTGAATACATTGTTCACCACCTGACGCACCTGAATACGACAGGTGAAGCGCAGAAATCGATCGTCGACTGGTCGGTGATCAACCTTGATTCCTTTATTTTTTCGACCGCGCTTGGCGTGATCGCCGTACTGCTGCTGTGGCTGGTCGCCAGCCGCGCCACCGCCGGCGTGCCGGGTCGCCTGCAGGCGGCCATCGAAGTGCTGGTCGAAATGGTGGCCGACCAGGCCAAGGGCATTATCCACGACGCCAAGTCGCGCCTTTTTGTTGCACCGCTGGCGCTGACTGTCTTCGTGTGGATCTTCTTCATGAACGCCATGGATCTGCTGCCGCTCGACGTGCTGCCGACCCTGTGGTCGCAATACTACGCAGCAACGGGCCATGACCCGCACCACGCTTACCTGCGTATCGTGCCGTCGGCCGACCTCAACATCACGCTGGCCATGGCGCTGGGCGTACTGAGCGTCTGTCTGTACTACAACATCAAGATCAAGGGCATCGGCGGTTGGGTGCATGAATTGTTTGCCGCCCCGTTCGGTTCGCATCCGGTGCTGGCACCAATCAACTTTCTGATGCAGATGATTGAGTTCGCTGCAAAAACTATTTCGCACGGCATGCGGTTGTTCGGCAACATGTATGCTGGTGAGCTCGTGTTCATGCTGATCGCCCTGATGGGCGCGGCCTGGGCCGGAACGCATTCGCTGTCGGGTGGTCTGCTGTTCGCAGGACACGTGATTGCGGGTTCGATCTGGGCGATCTTCCACATCCTGATCATTACCCTGCAGGCATTCATTTTCATGATGCTGACGCTGGTGTATGTCGGCCAGGCTCACGAGTCGCACTAATCCTTTCTGTAGTACCTTTTACTTTCGTAGTTTTTTAACCCCGCTGTTCTCATCCCTTTCAAGGAGTCGTCATGGAACAAATCCTCGGTCTAGTTGCTCTGGCTTCCGGCCTCATCATCGGTCTCGGTGCTATCGGTGCCTGTATCGGTATCGGCATCATGGGTTCGAAGTACCTCGAAGCTTCGGCACGTCAGCCTGAACTGATGAACGAACTGCAAACCAAGATGTTCCTGCTCGCCGGTCTGATCGACGCCGCATTCCTGATCGGTGTTGGTATCGCGATGATGTTCGCATTCGCAAACCCGTTCGTGCTGAAGTAATCCTGAACAACCTTTTTCAGGAGGGCTCGTAGCGTGAATCTAAACGCAACATTATTCGCCCAGCTCATCGTTTTCTTCATACTTGTATGGTTCTCGATGAAGTTCGTCTGGCCGCCGATCACGAAGGCGCTGGATGACCGTGCGAAAAAAATCGCTGACGGCCTGGCCGCGGCAGAACGTGGCAAGCATGAACTTGAGCTTGCCAGCAAGCGTTCCGCCGAGGTTGTTCGTGAAGGCAAAGAAAAATCGGCTGACGTCCTGGCTGCCGCTGAAAAGCGTGCTGTCCAGATCATTGAAGATGCCAAGGCCCAGGCCAAGGTTGAAGCTGACCGTATCGTGACTGCTGCACGTGCCGACGTCGAACAGGAAGTCGTTCGCGCCCGCGAACAGCTTCGTGATCAAGTCGCTGCGCTGGCTGTCGCAGGTGCTGAAAAGATTCTCCGTAAGGAAATCAATGCAGGCGCCCACGCAGATATCCTGGTTGCCATCAAGCAAGGTCTGTAACAAATGGCTGAATCCCTCACTGTAGCCCGTCCTTACGCCGAAGCGGTTTTCCGCCTCGGCCGTGAGTCAAGCAAGCTGGCCGACTGGAGTGGTTGGCTGGGTCGCCTGTCGCTGATTGCCAATGAATCGGCAATGCAGGACTGCTTCGGCAACCCGAAGCTGAGCTCCCGCCAAGTCACCGATCTGGTGGTGGGCGTGCTGGGGGTGGAAGCCCCGCAGGCGCTGTCGCGTTTCATCGAGGTGCTTGCCGAAAACGGGCGCCTGACGCTCCTCCCCGAAATTCAGTCGCTTTTCGAAGAACTGAAGTCGGATGAAGAGGGTGTCAAAGAAGCACATATCGTGAGTGCCTTCCCGATGGACGATGCCCAGGTCAAACAGGTCCTGCCTGTATTGGAACAGCATTTCTCTTCAAAGCTCAAGCCGCGCGTTACCGTGGATCCGTCGCTGATTGGCGGTGTCAAGGTTGAAGTCGGTGACGAGGTGTTTGACGCCTCAGTGCGTGGCCAGCTCGACGCAATGGCTGTCGCGTTAAAGAACTAGGAGTTTTCTAAATGCAACTGAATCCTTCCGAGATCAGCGAGCTGATCAAGAGCAAGATCGAGAACCTGAACCTGGGTGCTGAAACCCGGACGCAGGGTACGGTCGTATCGGTTACCGACGGCATTTGCCGCGTCCACGGTCTGGAAGACGTGATGCAGGGCGAAATGCTCGAGTTCCCGGGCGGCATCATGGGTATGGCCCTGAACCTGGAGCGCGACTCTGTCGGTGCGGTGGTTCTGGGTGAATATGAAAACATTTCGGAAGGCGACACCGTCAAGTGTACAGGCCGCATTCTGGAAGTGCCGGTGGGTCCGGAGCTGAAGGGTCGTGTCGTTAACGCCCTGGGTCAGCCGATCGACGGCAAAGGTCCGCTGGGTAACAAGCTGACCGACAAGATTGAAAAAGTTGCACCGGGCGTGATTTGGCGTAAGTCGGTGTCGCAACCGCTGCAAACCGGTGTCAAGGCGATTGACGCCATGGTGCCGATCGGTCGTGGTCAGCGTGAACTGATCATTGGTGACCGTCAGACCGGTAAGACCGCCGTCGCGGTTGACACCATCCTGAACCAGAAGGGTCAGGGCGTCACCTGTATCTACGTGGCTGTCGGCCAGAAGGCTTCGACGATCGCCAACGTGGTGCGCACGCTGGAAGAGCACGGCGCGCTGGAGTACACCATCGTTGTCGCCGCGACCGCTTCGGATCCGGCGGCTATGCAGTTCATCGCACCGTACGCCGGTTGCACGATGGGCGAATACTTCCGCGATATCGGTGAAGACGCGCTGATCATTTATGACGATCTGACCAAGCAAGCTTGGGCCTATCGCCAAATTTCGCTGCTGCTGCGTCGTCCGCCGGGCCGCGAAGCCTACCCGGGTGATGTGTTCTATCTGCACTCGCGTCTGCTCGAGCGTGCTGCCCGCGTGAGCGAAGAGTACGTCGAGAAGCTGACCAATGGCGCCGTCAAGGGCAAGACCGGTTCGCTGACCGCGCTACCGGTGATTGAAACCCAGGCGGGTGACGTTTCGGCCTTCGTTCCGACCAACGTCATTTCGATTACCGATGGCCAGATCTTCCTGGAAACCGACCTCTTCAACGCAGGTATCCGTCCGGCCATTAACGCCGGTATCTCGGTGTCGCGCGTAGGTGGTGCTGCCCAGACCAAGATCATCAAGAAGCTGTCGGGCGGTATCCGTACTGACCTCGCCCAGTATCGTGAACTGGCTGCCTTCGCGCAGTTCGCTTCGGACCTGGACGATGCAACACGCAACCAGCTTGAGCGTGGTCGCCGCGTTGTGGAAGTGCTGAAGCAGCCGCAGTACGAGCCGCTAAGTATCTCGAAGCAAGCCGTGGTGCTCTACACGATCACCCGTGGCTATGCCGATGATGTGGAAGTGCCGCGTGTACTGGAGTTCACACGTAGCCTGATCAGCGACATCGAACACAAGAACGTCGCACTGCTCGACAAGATGGAGCAGACCAAGGATCTGGACGCTGATTCGGAGAAAGCACTCGTTGCTGCCATCGAAGCATTCAAGTCTGCTTGGGTTTGATCTAGGAGAGCGCCATGCCAAGCGGCAAGGAAATCCGTACTAAGATCAAAAGCGTAGAAAACACGCGGAAGATCACCAAAGCCATGGAGATGGTGGCGGCATCCAAAATGCGTAAAGCGCAGGATCGGATGCTCAAAGCCCGTCCCTATGGCGAAAAGATCCGCCGCGTCGCCGCGCACCTTTCGCACGCACTGTCGGAGTACCGTCATCCGTTCCTCGAGAAGCGCGACCAGATCAAAAAGGTCGGCATCATTCTCGTGACATCGGACAAGGGGCTCTGCGGCGGCTTGAACACCAACGTTCTACGTCAGCTCGTGAACAAAATGCGCGAGCTTGAGGGCAGGAACGTGAAGGTTCAGCTGACCGCGATTGGTAGCAAGGGTCTCGCATTCCTCCAGCGTAACGGCGCTGACCTCGTGTCTGAAGTGACCGGTCTGGGTGACAATCCGCACATCGATAGCCTGATCGGGCCGATCAAGGTGCAGATTGACGCCTTTAACGCCGGTGAGATCGACGAGCTACATGTTGCCTACACCCGCTTCGTGAACACGATGCGTCAGGAGCCTGTCGTTGAGCAGTTGCTGCCGCTGTCAGGTGACGCGGTTGGGTCTGCCAAAACGAGCTGGGACTACGTCTACGAGCCGGATGCCAAGTCCGTGATCGATGATCTGCTGGTGCGTTATCTCGAGGCGCTGGTTTACCAGTCCGTCGCCGAGAACATCGCATCGGAACAAAGTGCCCGGATGGTGGCCATGAAGGCTGCTTCC
This sequence comes from Rhodocyclaceae bacterium, assembly GCA_018883265.1. GTDB lineage: Bacteria > Pseudomonadota > Gammaproteobacteria > Burkholderiales > Rhodocyclaceae > Fluviibacter. The sequence continues at coordinate 39,998 of VEQK01000004.1, forward strand.
GATAATGCTAAAAACGTAATTGAAGAGCTGAAACTGGTCTATAACAAGACCCGTCAGGCAGCGATTACGAAAGAGCTGTCCGAGATCGTCAGCGGCGCAGCAGCGGTTTGATTTTTTTAGATTAGGGATATAACGATGAGTCAAGGAACAGTCGTTCAGTGCATTGGTGCTGTGGTTGATATCCAGTTTCCAAAAGAGCACATGCCTAAAGTCTTCGAGGCACTCACCCTCGACGAGAGCGCCAGCAACAGCCTGGTGGAATCGGGTCTGACTTTTGAAGTTCAACAACAGCTCGGTGACGGCATTGCTCGTACCATTGCGCTGGGTTCGACCGACGGTATCCGTCGCGGCATGAAGGTCAATCCTTCGGGTGCGCCGATCTCGATCCCGGTTGGCCACGGCACACTGGGTCGCATCATGGATGTGCTGGGTCGTCCGATCGACGAAGCTGGCCCGATTGCATGTGACGAGCGTCGTCCGATTCACCGCGAAGCCCCCGCCTTCGACGAACTGTCGCCGTCGGTAGAATTGCTCGAAACCGGTATCAAGGTGATTGACCTGATCTGCCCGTTCGCCAAGGGCGGTAAGGTCGGTCTGTTCGGTGGTGCCGGTGTGGGCAAGACCGTGAACATGATGGAACTCATCAACAACATCGCCAAGCAACACTCGGGTCTCTCGGTGTTTGCTGGTGTGGGTGAGCGTACCCGTGAAGGTAACGACTTCTATCATGAAATGAAGGACTCCAACGTTCTGGACAAGGTCGGCATGGTGTTCGGTCAGATGAACGAACCCCCGGGCAACCGTCTGCGCGTTGCGCTGACCGGTCTGACCATGGCCGAGCGTTTCCGTGACGAAGGCCGTGACATCCTGTTCTTCGTGGATAACATCTACCGTTACACCCTGGCCGGTACCGAAGTGTCCGCGTTGCTGGGTCGTATGCCTTCAGCCGTGGGCTACCAGCCGACACTGGCTGAAGAAATGGGCCGTCTGCAAGAGCGCATTACCTCGACCAAGACTGGTTCGATTACGTCGATCCAGGCCGTTTACGTGCCTGCGGATGACTTGACCGACCCGTCGCCTGCCACTACCTTCCTGCACTTGGACTCGACCGTCGTTCTGTCGCGTGACATCGCCGCACTGGGTATCTACCCGGCCGTGGATCCGCTCGACTCGACCTCGCGTCAGCTCGACCCGCATGTGGTGGGTGAAGAGCACTACCGCGTTGCCCGTGGTGTTCAGCAAACGCTGCAGCGCTACAAAGAACTGCGCGACATTATCGCGATTCTGGGTATGGACGAACTGGCTCCGGACGACAAGCTCGCCGTTGCCCGCGCCCGTAAGATTCAGCGCTTCCTGTCGCAGCCGTTCCACGTGGCCGAAGTGTTCACGGGTTCGCCAGGTAAGTACGTTTCGCTCAAAGACACGATCAAGGGCTTCAAGATGATCGTTGAAGGTGAGCTGGATCATCTGCCGGAGCAGGCTTTCTACATGGTGGGTTCGATCGAAGAAGCCATCGAAAAAGCCAAGACCCTGCAGTAATCCACAGTTCCATTCCCCCGCCGCGTTTCAAGACGCGGCGGATCAGGAGCAAATATGGCATTAAGAATTCATGTAGACGTCGTCAGTGCCGAAGAGAAAATTTTCTCGGGCGAAGCTGATCACGTGGTGCTGCCGGGTGAGTCTGGCGAGCTGGGTATCTGGCCACGCCACACCCCGCTGCTGACGCGCATCCGTCCGGGCGCCGTACGCATCAAACTGCCGGAAGGTGGCGAAGAATTCGTCTACGTTTCCGGTGGCATGCTGGAAGTGCAACCGACCATGGTCACCGTGCTGGCAGATACCGCCATCCGCGCCCATGATCTGGACGAAGCACGCGCCGTGCAAGCCAAGAAGGCGGCCGAAGAAACCCTGCAAAATCGTAGTGCCGACATGGACTACGCCAAGGCCGAGGCCGAATTGGCCGACGCTGTTGGGCAGCTGGCCGCCATCAAGAAGCTGCGCATCCGTCAGTAAGCGCTACAAGCAACATCAAAAGAACAAGGCCACCTTCGGGTGGCCTTGTTTTTTATGCTCGTCAAAACTCAACGGCCGAGGCGTTCTACGCGTTGCTGAAGTCTGGCCACATCGTTACGCAGTGTATCTACCTCAGACATAAACCCCGCAACCTCTTCGTTGGGGACAATAACGGAATGGCCTTCAGCCACATGCTCCGAAAATTGATCCTTCAAACGTGCCGTTAGCTGTTCTGCACCTTGTTTGAGGCTATAGAAAATGCCCATGGCGCGATGCGCAGCGATGTCACCGATTTTGCTGGCCAGAAAGGCTTCGGGGTCGGGCCGGATGTTATCCAGCACATCGTTGACTGCATTGGCGAGATCAATATTGCCGCGAATCTTGGCCGCTTTCAGAATGCCGTGTCGCCCATGGCTGATGAATCGGGATGCCGCATCCGATGGGAGATCAATAGAGAGGCTGGGTTCGTCCTCACCAAAGGCTTCGTGCGCAGCCAGCAAGCCATTCGGTTCGATGGTGTAGCGTAGGAGGGGTTTGTCGGCTAGGGCGATACGCACCGTGGAGCCGGCAAAGGTAGCGAGCCGGCTCATGGCCCAGGGGTCATCGCTGAGAGCCCGGTTTATGACGGGAAGCGACAGGCTATTCAGCATCTGCGGTGCCGTCAGAACTTATCACCAATATGGAGCGCAACCACGCCCCCGGTGAGGTTGTGGTAATGCACACGATCAAAACCCACGCCTTCCATCATCTGCTTCAGCGTTTCCTGATCCGGGTGCATGCGGATCGATTCAGCCAGGTAGCGGTAACTGTCGGAGTCATTAGCGACCACCTTGCCCACACGGGGAATGACCTGGAAAGAATAGAAATCGTAAATCGGTGCCAGCAGCGGCGTGACTTTGGAAAACTCCAGAACCATCAGTTTGCCGCCGGGCTTGAGGACGCGGCGCATCTCGGCCAGCGCACCATCTTTATGCGTCATATTGCGCAGACCAAAAGCCACCGTCACGATATCGAAGTAGCCATCCGGAAACGGCAGTTTCTCGGCGTCGCATTGGGCGGTTTTAACCACGGTGCCATCGTTCAGCAAGCGATCACGACCACAAGTCAGCATGGCGTTGTTGATGTCGGTCAGCCAGACTTCGCCGCTCGGTCCCACCTTCTTGCTAAAGGCCTTGGCCAGGTCGCCGGTACCGCCTGCGATATCCAGAACCTTCATGCCGGGCTTCGCACCGCTGCGAGAGATGGTGATGATCTTCCACAGACGATGCAGCCCACCTGACATCAGATCGTTCATGACATCGTATTTGGTGGCGACCGAATCAAAGACCTGGCGCACACGACCCGCCTTTTCGCGCTCATCAACTGTTTCGTAACCGAAATGCGTGGTCTGGGATGAATGCTTATCTTGTTGAGTCACGTTATGCCTTGCGCGTATGACCGGCCGCTTGAAGCCGTTGTAAATAAGTTTGCCAGAGTGCCTGATGCTGGGTGGCGAATTCGTGGAGGATGTCCCAAGAGTATAGACCGCTGTCGTGCCCATCGGAAAAGATGAGCTTCACGGCGTAATTTCCCACCGGCTCAATCCCGGTGATGGAGACATCTTCCTTACCGACTTGAAGGACTTCGTTGCCCTGTCCGTGGCCGCGAACCTCGGCTGACGGCGAGTAAACCCTGAGGAATTCGGCGCTCAGAGTGACTTCGCCGAGATCTGCGTAGTTCAGAACCAGAGTTTGACCACCAGAACGTAGTCGCAGTTCTTCTGGGACTGGAGTGTTGTTCTGTAGACCAGCCATTATTCTTTTGCGCTGGCTGCTTTCTTAGCGGCCGGTTTTTTTGCCGCAGCTTTTTTAGCAGGCGCCTTCGTCGCTTTCTTGGCTGCCGGTTTTTTCACGGCTGTCTTTTTCACTGGTTCAGCAGCATCACCCGTGGCCTTGGCTTTGGCGGGCGCTTTCGTTGCTGCCTTCTTCTCAGGCCGCGGTTCAAACTCGAAGCCAACTTTGCCGTCGTTGCCGAGGGCCAGGAACGCCGAGAATTTGCGGCGGGTCCGTGCCGAGACAAACTCTTTGAGCAGATCGGTCTTGCCGCTGGTGAGTAGTTTCGACATTTGTTCGGCGTCGATGGGCTGCTGCAGAATGATCTGGCCAGAGCGGAAGGTACAGCTCTTTTCCGGGCCGACCGACTTTTCGCAGACGTAGGACGTGACGTACGGATAAATGTTGGCCGCACATTTGGGGCATTTGCCGACGCTGGCGACGCCCGAGAAATCCACGGGTTCGGTGGATGCATCATCGGATTGGCCAAAGTCGAACGCCGGTTGGTGCTCGTCATTGAGTTTGATCAGGGCGGCGAATGGGCGCCCCATCTTATTGCGGAAGCCATTGAGCGGGCCAACCTGGCGCTCTTTGATGAGCGTTTCGATTTCGGCGGGCTCGAACTGGCGACCAGCGACGGTTTTCCACAAACCGTAATCGCAGCTGCCGCACTGGAACTTTTTGTAGGTTTCTTTGATGACACCGCCGCACTTGGGGCACGGTGTGGTCAAAGTGCCGAAGTCACCGGGGATGGTGTCGTGTTCGTAGTTCTTGGCCTTGGCGACCATGTCTTCGGTCATCTGGGCGATTTCGGCCATGAACTGTTTGCGTGAGAGTTCGCCGCGCTCCATGCTGCCCAGTTTGGATTCCCATTCGCCAGTGAGTTCTGGCGAAGTGAGTGCCGTGACGCCCAGGCCGTTGAGCAGGGTCATCAGGTTGAAGGCTTTCGCCATCGGGATCAGTTCTCGGCCTTCGCGTAGCAGATACTGCTCGGTGAGCAGCCCTTCGATGATCTGGGCGCGGGTGGCCGGCGTTCCTAGCCCACGACCCGCCATCGCGGCGCGAAGTTCGTCATCATCGATGCGTTTACCGGCGCTCTCCATGGCGGAGAGCAGCGTGGCTTCGGAATAGCGTGCAGGCGGGCGGGTAGCCGAGGCTTTAAGGCGCACGTCTTCGGTTTTGACTGTTTCGCCGTCGGTCACAGCCGGCAGGTTGGTTTCTTCATCGCTCTCTTCTTTGCCGTAGATGGTGAGCCAGCCCTTTTTGACCAGGACCTTACCCTCGGTCTTGAAGGGGTGCTTGCCGACACGGGTGATGCGGGTGGTGACCAGGTATTCGGCGGCCGGGTAGAAGACCGAGAGGAAACGACGCACCACGAAATCGTAGAGCTTGGCTTCGACGTCCGACAGGCTCTTGGGTACGGTGCCGGTCGGGATGATGGCGAAGTGATCCGAGATCTTGGTGTTGTTGAAAATACGCTTGTTTGGTTTGACCCAGCCCTCTTTGACGATTTCGTTGGCGAAGGGGGCGTATAGATCCGGTAGGCCGGCCAATACATTGTGTACGGTCGGCAAATAATCTTCTGGCAGGGCGCGCGAATCGGTCCGTGGGTAGGTCAGAACCTTGTGCTTTTCATAGAGCGCCTGGGCGATTGACAGCGTGGTTTTGGCGGAGAAGCCAAAGCGCGTGTTCGCCTCACGTTGCAAGCTTGTTAGATCAAATAGCAGGGGAGATAGCCGATTTTCCGGTTTGGCGGTGTCAGTCACGACTCCCGGCTTGCCGAGGCACTCTCCGCGGATCGATTCGGCTTCCTGTTCCTGCCACAGACGCTCGGCGCGGGCGTGTTCATCCTCGCCCTTTTTGAAACTTTCATCGAACCAGCGGCCGGTGTAAGACCCACCCGCCGCCTCGAATTCGCCCTCGACTTCCCAGTAGTTACGGGGCACAAAGGCGCGGATTTCTTTTTCACGTTCCACCACTAGCGACAGGGTCGGGGTCTGCACACGGCCGACGGTGGTGAGGTGAAAACCGCCCGTCTTCGAGTTGAACGCGGTCATGGCACGGGTGCCATTGATACCCACCAGCCAGTCGGATTCCGAACGGCAAACGGCGGCATCGCCCAGGCCCTGCATCTCGGCGCCATCGCGCAGATGCTTGAAGCCGTCCTGGATGGCTTCCTTGGTCATCGATTGCAGCCACAGGCGCTGGATGGGCACTTTGGCCTTGGCGTACTGGGCAATGTAATTAAAGATGAGCTCGCCCTCGCGTCCCGCGTCACACGCGTTGATCAGGCCGTCGATATCCTTGCGGCGGAGCAGCTTCTGCAGCACTTTCAGGCGGGGGGCCGATTTTTCGATAGGCTGCAGATCAAAATGGGGTGGGATCACGGGCAGGTGGGCAAACGTCCATTTACCACGTTTGACTTCGAACTCTTCCGGGCAGATCAGCGCCAGCAGGTGACCCACGGCCGACGATAGAACGTAGTCGTCGCTTTCATAATAGTCATCATGCTTGGTAAAGCCGCCGAGCGCTTTAGAAATGTCCAGAGCGACAGAAGGTTTCTCGGCGATGATCAGCTTTTTGCCCATGGGGTGACGTCTCGTCTCGACAGCTGATGGGGCGGCCTCACAGCCGGTTCCGCTATCCGGTAATTGGTGGGTGGCGGACGTCCGGAGATGCCGCCTAACCGCCGCATCATAGGAGGGCTTGCCGGGATTGGCAAGCCGATCGGCCCCAGAGGGGGTTAGTTGTATACGGGGTTGGCTTCGTCGAGCAGGGTTTCGACCAGCAGACAATCGACCGCCTGATTGCGGCTCCAGAGCACCATCAGCACGATGATCTTGAAGTGTTCTAGCGTCAGATCGTCCATAGCCATGGCGCGGTCGATGATGAGTTCACGCAGGTCGGCCGGTACCGCGTTCTGCTGTTCCAGCGCCCACAGGTAGTTCAGGCAGTCGGCACCCAGGTGCTCATATTCCCGATCGGTGTAGATGCGAATTGCCTCAACAGAGGGTAAGGCCACTGCCCGGTGGCGCTCACCGGCAAGACCGGCCAGCCAGCCGAAGGCTTCGTCAATTTCCTCTCGTTCGAAACCTGCTTCGATCAGGCTTTCAGAGAGGGGTTCCGCATCCAGCTGGATGGTCTGCTGTTCGCTATTGCCAAGTTCTTCAAAGTGTTCGAATAGATAAACCAGAATATCGAGCATGGTGGCAACCTAAGCGTGGGTGAATCAATGAGCTGCTGTAGTCATTATGCACGAATTAACCGTTGATAACGTCCGCCGGGCAAATTTGTTACCACGCCGTCCAGCGTGAGTTCGGTCAGCATCGCAAGCACCACGTCGGCCGTCAGCGTGCTGCGGGCGATGAGTTGGTCCAGGGTCGCCGGTTCGTGCCCCAGCGCCCTGAGTAAGGCGGCGTGTTCAGGGCGCGTTTCGGCGGTGCCTGTCTCGTCGTTGGTTGTGGCTGATGTCGCAGCCACCACTTGTGGGCCCAGTTCTTCAAGAATATCCTGAGCGCATTCCACCAGTTTGGCGCCCTGCTTGATGAGCGCATGACAGCCTTTGTATTGAGGCGCGTGGATTGAGCCGGGAATCGCAAAAATGTCGCGACCCAGTTCGCCGGCCAGGCGGGCGGTGATGAGTGAGCCGGAAGCCGGTGCTGCTTCGACCACCAGACAGGCCTGACCAAGGCCCGCGATCAGCCGGTTACGCCGTGGGAAGTTGCTGGCTGTGGCGGCGGTACCCAGTGGAAACTCTGAAATAATGCAGCCATTACCCGTGATCAGATGCGCTAGTTTTTTGTTGCTGGCCGGGTAGACTCGGTCAATGCCTGTGCCGATGACGGCGATTGTGCCGCTGCGTGTATCCGAGCGCAGTGCGCCTTCGTGGGCGGCCGCATCAATCCCTAAAGCAAGGCCGCTGACGATACTAAAACCGGCGTCGGCCAGTACCTTCGAAAAAGCGCGGGCATTCTCAAGGCCCTGGGGCGTGGCATTGCGGCTGCCGACGATGCCGATCGCGGGATGGTTGAGATAGGCCGGGTCACCGTTTACGTACAACAGGCTGGGTGGATCGGCCGATTCCAACAGGCGTTGCGGGTACTCCTTGTCGGCCAGTGTGATGATGCGATGATCGGGCGCTTCCAGCCAGGTTAGGGTCTGCTCGAGCACAGATTGCTGGGCTTCCAGTGTCAAACCGTCGAACAGGGATTGCGCCAGTTTGATGCCGATCACACCGGCGATGGCACTGAGACCGGCATCCATTACGGCGGCCGGGTGGCCAAACGCCGAGAGCAGTTGTTGCTGGGTGCGCGGGCCGATGCCGGCGGGCAGTGTCAGGTTAAGCCAGGCGCGTAAATCGTCGGTGGCACTGTTTGCTGAGGGACTCATGGTTGATTCCTGAGGAGCATGGAGCGCGCCTGATCATTGATCTGCACCGGTTGCGTGGCGACACGAATACGGACTAGTGCGACGTTAGGGTACGCGGCGACGACAAGACCGCTCCCGATGCGGTGACCGGGGACCTGGGTTTGGGTAATGCCGGGATTGTCGTCGAGAACGCTGCTGCTGTTGTTGTCGCGGGCTTCGACGGGTTGATCCAGCTTGCGGCCATGCGTGGTCACCGGCGGACGCCACAGGGAAACGGCCTGCCCGGTTCTCAGGCCAGTCAGGCAGCCACCGGAAATCACGACCAGATCCAGCGAGGTCGAAAGGGGATCTGCCAGCACATCGCTGGAGACCAGGCCGATGACCCGTGCATCACCGGGTGAGGCGGCAGGCGTCGGGGCTGCATTATTACCAACGGGCGCATCGCATTCTTTGGGCTCCCAGCGCTGTGCCTCGCTGACAGTCATCAGGCTGTCACCGCGGGAGACTTCCTGGCGCACGGATTGGATCCGTACCCAGGCGACTCCGGGTTCATTCGGGTCGGCAATTTCCTGGTTTTCGGTCAGGCGCTGCAGGGTACGCCCGCGTCCGACCGGCACGGCCAGCACACCGAGCGTGCGATCACCGCCGGGTAATTGCAGGCGAAGTCCTTGCCGGAACAATACAACCTCGGTATCTGCAGGAAGCCGATCCTGATCGTCGCCCAGTTTGATCCTGATAATGCTGCCCCGATCCATGATGCGTTGTTGCGTTGTGGCGCCAGTGACGCGACCAAGGCTGCTGAAGACCGCTTCAGGGATGATGATTGGCAGGCCGGGTGCCTGGGCCAGGACGTCTAACGGCACCGTCAGCAGCAAAAAACCTAACGCGCTGACTTGGCGGAAGATGGAACAGTTGAATCGGAGACGCATCGCTATAATAGGGGTGATAAGGCGCCGGGCATCGGTCGCCGGACAAGCATAAATCATTTTATACAACCTGCAGCAACCCCCTGCTTCAGATTTTCCCAGAGAACCATGGCCCTGCTCCCGATTCTGCGATTTCCCGATGAACGTCTGCGCACTGTCGCCGAGCCGGTGACGGTGTTTGATGCCGCGCTCCGCCAGCTGACGCAGGATATGGCTGAAACCATGTATGAGGCGCCCGGTATCGGCCTGGCCGCCACGCAGGTCAACGTTCACCAGCGCGTGGTGGTGATTGACGTGTCGGAAGAGCAGAATGCGCTGCAGGTCTTCATCAATCCGGTTATCGAAAAGGTCAGCGGTATGCAGACCTATGAAGAAGGATGTTTGTCAGTTCCCGGCATCTATGACAAGGTTGATCGCCCGTCGGATGTGCGCGTGCGTTACCAGGATCTCGATGGCAAGGAGCATGTGCTGGAGACGGGGGATCTGCTGGCGATTTGTATTCAACACGAAATCGACCACCTGAACGGCAAGGTGTTTGTCGATCATTTGTCGCAGCTGAAGCAGACGCGCATTCGCACGAAACTGGCCAAGCAAGCCCGGCATACCGCCTGATGATGCCGGCTACAGGGTTGCGTATCGGTTTTGCCGGAACACCGACGTTTGCAGAACAGGCGTTACAAGCTATTCTGAATGCTGGCTTTGGGGTCGCCGTCGTGCTGACGCAGCCTGATCGACCTTCGGGTCGCGGTATGCAGCTCACCCCATCGCCGGTGAAGCAGCTCGCCGTGCAAGCGCACATACCGGTTGAACAACCGGTGTCACTGCGTAATGCGGAGGCGCAGGCGATGCTACGCGCCTATGATCTGGATGTGCTGGTGGTTGTGGCGTATGGGTTGATTCTGCCGCAGGCAGTCCTTGATCTGCCGCGTTATGGCTGTCTTAATATTCATGGGTCATTGCTGCCCCGCTGGCGTGGTGCAGCGCCGATTCACCGGGCCATCGAAGCCGGTGATACGGAGACCGGTGTCTGCATCATGCAGATGGATGCCGGTCTGGATACGGGGCCGGTGGTCGATGCGGCGCGCTTGTTCATCCTCCCGGCAGAAACGACGGCTCATTTGCATGATCGCTTAGCCGCGCTTGGCGCCGAACGCATCGTGGCGGTTTTACAAAAACTGGCTGAGGGCGAGACATTGACTATGCAAGCCCAGCCCGAAGCGGGTGTGACCTATGCGCACAAGTTAGAGAAGGCGGAGTCATTACTCGATCTGAAATCGGCAGCAACTCAGCTGGATCGAAAGATTCGTGCCTATAACCCCTTCCCTGGCGCCGTACTGCAGTCGGCGGGCAAGCCGATCAAGATCTGGCGGGCCAGTATGGCCGATGGCAACGGTCTGCCGGGTACGGTACTGGCGGTTGATGAGGCCGGGGTAATCGTGGCCTGTGGTGAAGGCGCGTTACGCCTGGAGGTGCTGCAGGCACCCGGCGGCAAACGGTTGCCTGCGGCGGAGTTTCTGCGCGGTCATCCACTGCCGGTAGGGACCCTCCTGGCTTGAAATCTTTCTTGCCGGTGTTATATCTGCCAGAAGAGCGCTAAGACATTCTTAAGCCCGATTGGCTTTAATACACCCTGGAATTTTGAATTGTCCGAAGGAGTGGCCATGAGTAACTGGTTTAAAACAACAATCCTGTTTGCCGCCATTACGGCGTTGTTCATGATGATCGGCGCACTGATCGGTGGCCGCGAGGGCATGATGATGGCGCTGCTCATCGGCGGTGGCATGAACTTCTTCGCCTACTGGTTCTCGGACAAAATGGTGCTGCGAATGTATAACGCGCAGCCCGTTGATGAGACCTCGTCGCCGTACCTCTACAACATGGTGCGCGATCTCGCGTCACGCGCAGAGTTGCCCATGCCCCGCGTCTATCTGATTGATGAAGCCCAACCGAATGCATTTGCCACAGGTCGTAACCCCGACAATGCGGCTGTCGCTGCGACGACTGGCATCGTCAGTTTGCTGAGCGAACGCGAGTTGCGTGGCGTCATGGCGCACGAGCTAGCGCATGTAAAGCATCGTGACATCTTGACGTCGACAATCGCCGCAACGCTGGCCGGTGCGATCTCAGCGCTGGCCAACTTTGCCATGTTCTTTGGCGGCCGCGATGAAGACGGCCGTCCGGCCAATGCCATCGTTGGCATCATTGTGGCGATCATTGCGCCGCTGGCTGCCGCACTTATCCAGATGGCGATTTCGCGGGCGCGTGAATTCGAAGCCGATCGTGGCGGCGCCGAGATTAGCGGCGATCCGCTGGCGCTGGCCAGTGCGCTGGGCAAGATCGATGCCTACGCACGCGGCATCCCGTTCCCGACGGCTGAGGCGCATCCGGCAACCGCCCAGATGATGATCATGAATCCGCTGGCAGGTGGCGCCATCGACAGCCTCTTCTCGACCCACCCGAAAACCGCAGAACGCATTGCGCGTCTGGAGGCGATGGCCGGCAGATAAAGTGGCCGACCGGCGGGCCCGGTCCTCATCGACAAAAAGCGTCGTAAACCGGACCAAACCCGCCAGTCATCTACTTGGTGACAATTTGTGGATTTAGGGCAGATCTTTTAGAGCCTGTGTGACGATATAGGCCAGCCGCCGCCCGGCCAGTGCCAGGCGCATGTGGCTGGTGTCGCGTCCCTCGAGCCAGTAGTCCTGACGAATGACGAAGCTGCCCGGCAGATTGGGGTCGGGTAGCAGCCCAGGATAGACCTGATCCCGCGCGATGCTGAAAGATTCCTCGATCCAGGCGCGGGGCGGTTTGATGAGTTCGCTCTCGGTCACCTGCAACGATTGGCTCAGGAGACGGACGAGTTCTTGATTGAAGCGGTTGGAGCCCGGTCGGGCCTGTCCGGGGAGTTCGTCCCACCAGCGATGTAGGCTGAGGGGTTCCGGCGGTTTTCTGCCAGCATCCAAGACAGTCACCAGGTTGCCGCCTGCGTCGAGTTCACCAGGGTGACCGGGCACTTGCCGACTGGCGCAGTGCAGGGGTTGATGCGCATCGGCTACGAGGTGGCTGACCCAGGCGAGTGCGACGGCCCGATCATGTCGGGACAGTGACGCATCGCCAAGCAGCCGGATCTGCGTACTCAACGCCTGCTCCAGAAGCCCATGGGGAGTCTGGCGCTCGAAGGGCCTGGCGATGTCGCGGTCGGCAAAGTGCCAGCGTCGCGTTGATTCACCGCTGCTGGCCCGGCTTAGCCATTGTCGGTTGGTGGTCGGTGGGGTGTCCGATGTTGAGGTGTTATCGGCTTTATCTCTCAGACTATCTGGCCAGAGCGCGGCGGCCATCCAGTTGGCTTCAGTGGATTGGCCCTGCGTGTCCGGAATCAGTCGCTGGCTTAGTAGCAACCGTTGAACGCGATCACGTGACGTCACGTCCAGTGCCGACCAGGCAACGGCCACGACCTCCCGGTGGCCTGCGGCATTCCAGGCGTGCGCGGTCCCTGATGCCAGTAGGAGCAGGTAGAGTAGCGGGCGTAAGAGAGGACGAAAAAGCATGCAGTGCGAAGCGCTTTGATGGTGTTGTAAACATGCTACACTCAAACCGATGATAAGGCGTTCACAAGCTCGACCAACTGCTCCGGTCGCATCCCCTCGTGGGGGCGTCCAGAAAGCCTCGCGCCCAAGCGGCATGCAAGGTCGGGAGCAGTCCGGAGCGCCGCAGCGTCCACGCCCAGGTGTTACGGGATTACAACCGGATTCGTTGGCCTGGGCGATTAAAACCGCAGCAGGTTGTGTGACTGATGTCGTGGCCTTTGGCCGGAGCCTGACGGCAGTGCTGGTCGATTTGCGTCGGCAGGAGTTACCGCCTTATGCGGTTCGGGCGCAGGCAATAGACCTGATTTATGCAACGCTGCGCCGATTTGGCCGTGGCGATGTTGAGTTGTCCCAACTGCTGGACCGCCCAACTGCCGAAGATGAATTACGCAACCTGTTGCGGGTCTCGCTTTGCTGGTTGGAGATGCACCCGGAAAAAGCGCACGTCGGTGTTGATCAGGCCGTCGAAGCGGCAGCCACACTCTCGGGTGGGCGTTATCGCGGCTTTGTGAATGCCATTTTGCGGCGCGCGCTGCGCGAACGCATACAACTTGACGCAGCCATTGCTGCGAACGATGAGGCGCACTATCAACATCCAGCCTGGTGGTTGCGTCGACTCAAAGCCGATTGGCCGGACGACTGGCCAGCGATTGCGGCGGGCGGTAATCGCAAACCCCCCATGGGCCTACGTGTTAACCGCTTGCGCTCGGATGTCCGCATCTATGCTCAGAAGCTGGCTGATGCCGGCATGGCGGTTGCGCCAGTGATGCCGGATGCCGGACCGGATGCCCTTTTATTGTCGCAACCGCAGCCCGCCGATTCGCTGCCCGGATTGGCCGAGGGGGATGTCGCGGTACAGGATCTGGGTGCACAGCAGGCCGCGTTGTTGCTCGATGTGCAACCCGGCATGCGGGTTCTGGATGCCTGCGCGGCGCCGGGTGGCAAAGCCTCACACCTGCTCGAGTGCGCGCCCATTGAACTGACTGCGGTCGAAGTGGATCCGGAACGCTGTGCCGCGCTCAGGAGGGCGCTGGATCCAGCACGTTTCCCGGCCGACCGCAGTATCAACGTGATCTGTGCGGATGCCGGACGACCCGGGGCCACCTGGGCCAAACGGCCATTCGATACGATTCTGCTAGATGCCCCCTGCTCGGGCTCCGGCGTGGCAGGCCGTCATCCGGACGCCAAGTGGCTGCGTCGTGACGAAGATATTCCCACGCTGGCACGGACGCAACGTTACTTGTTGAAGGCATTGTGGCCGTTGCTTAAACCCGGTGGCCGTCTGCTGTATGGCACCTGCTCGTTGTTTGCGCAGGAAAACGGTTGGCAGATCGAGGCATTTCTGCGGGCCGTGCCCGATGCCCGCCTCGTCACCGAACGCCGGTTGTTGCCGGATAACTGTCATGACGGCTTTTATTACGCGCTACTGGAAAAGCGTCCGGTATGAGGATGGGCCCTGTTCTGCGCATGATCGGTCACCTGCTCGTGGCCGTGAGCCTGGGATCGCAGACCCTGCCGGCGATGGCTGCAGGCGCCGAGGTTCGTGCGCCGGCCATCGTGCAAACGGACGAAGCGGTGTTGCTGACAGGTCATTTCGCATTGGCACTCTCTCCTGCACTGACCGATGCAGTGAATCATGGCATTCCGCTGGTTTTCCAGATGGAAGCGGAACTGAAACGGTCGCGTTGGTATTGGACGGATGAAACGCTTTACCGCGCGCGCGTCGACCGGCGGTTGACCTATAACGCGCTGGTCAGAAATTACCGTGTGAGCGAGGGTGCGAACGGCCGGAATTTCCTGAATATGGAAGATGCCGTCGCGTACATCGCCCGTCCGGCGGAATGGCGGTTGCCCACGGGGCAAGCCAGAACCGGCGAGATGATTGACGTCGCGATTCGCTTTCGTCTGGACCCTGCATTCCTGCCGAAGCCATTTCAGGTGGTCTCTTTTGGCGACCATGACTGGCGGGTTGATAGTGATTGGCGCATGTTCCGCCTGACGGTGCCGCCAACCATGGGAGCGAAGTGATGCGTCTGGCGATGCTGATCATGACGCTCGTCTCGGTGGCGCTGCTTTTTCTGCTGACGCAGGCTTCGGCAAACACCGATTTCTTCGCCCGCCACTATGTCTGGCTCGTCGGTTTGAATGTGGGTCTTGGCCTGGCGATGACGGCTGTGATTGGCGTGCAGCTCTATCGGCTCTGGCGTGATCATCGCGAGCAGATTTTCGGTGCGCGCCTGAAGTTCCGGTTGATGCTGATGCTGGCCATCATGGCGCTGGTGCCGGGTGCAATCATTTATGCCGTGTCCGTACAGTTCGTGACGCGTAGCATCGAAAGCTGGTTTGATGTTCGGGTTGAGCAGGCTCTGGAAGCGGGCCTCAATCTTGGCCGCGATGCGCTGGAAGGTCTTACTGTCGGGTTGGTCGCTACAACCCGTGATGCGGCGACGGCAATTGCCCAGCGGGGAAATACCGCTGCGCCGGCGGTACTCGTGAAACTGAAGGAGGTCACGAACGCGCAGTCAGCGATGGTGCTGCAGGTTGCGGGTAACCGCATCCACGTATTGGCTTCATCGGAGGCGCGTGCTGAACAGTGGGTGTTGCCGTTGCCCACGCAGATATCGGCGGCTCGCAAGGACGGTGCATTCTCCGCGATTGAAGCCGACAGCACTGGGCAACCCGTGCTGCGCGCCATGGTGCAGCTACCCGGGGACGAATCCCAGAGTCAGCCGCGCCTGCTTGAAGTCGTGGTGCCGGTACCCGAGAAGCTTGCAGCAGATTCCGAGGCGGTGCAGACGGTTTACCGGGAATATCGCGAGCTGGAGTTGGCGCGTGCCGGCCTGACCCGATTGTATGCAATCACGCTGACCCTGACCTTGTTGCTGGCCCTCGCGGCAGCATTTGCCGCAGCCTTCATCCTAGCCCGCCGTTTCACGGCGCCCCTGACGATTCTGGCCGAGGGAACGCAGGCCGTTGCGGCGGGCGATTTGTCGCCGAAACAGATTGTCGTGAGCAATGACGAGTTAGGGATCCTGACGCAGTCATTTAATCGCATGACCTATCAGTTGCGCGAGGCGCATACCGAAACAGAACGGCATCGGGGCGATCTTGAGCGGGCACGGGCCTATCTCCAGGAGGTGCTCGACAACCTGTCGGCCGGTGTGTTGGCGTTTGACCGGCGATTTGTGCTGAAAGCCGTGAATGGTGCTGCAAAGAAGCTACTGGCCGAGGAGTGGGTGGGGCTTTTATTTGAGCCGTTGGAAGCATGGCCGCGTCAGGAACAATTGGCGCGCACGATACGCGACGGTTTTGCCCGGCATGGCGATGCCGCCTGGCAGATCGAGGTGGAGCGCGTACAGCCCGATGGCCGTAAGCAGCAACTGATGGTGCACGGGTCCGAGTTACCAGAATCCTCGGGCGGCGGTTACGTGGTGGTGTTTGATGATATTACCGAACTGATTCTGGCGCAGCGTGCGACGGCCTGGGGAGAAGTGGCGCGTCGCCTGGCCCATGAAATCAAGAATCCGTTGACGCCGATTCAATTGGCGGCAGAACGACTGGAACACAAGTTGACCGCTCACCTGAACGAACCGGATGCCGAGATCCTGCAACGCTCGACCCGGACGATCGTCAATCAGGTTCAGGCCATGAAGCGGATGGTGGATAGCTTCCGCGATTATGCGCGTTTGCCACCGGCCAATCTGGTGACGCTGGACCTGAACGAACTGCTGGGCGACATGCTGGTGCTGTATGAATCCTCACCGACCCCGATTCACACGGCGCTGGCAGCGGATTTGCCGCGCATCAAAGCCGACCCTAACCAGTTACGCCAGATCATTCACAATCTGATCCGCAATGCCCAGGATGCAACCGAAGGGCGTGGCAATCGGCAGATTGATGTGAGTACGCGTCATGTGAATCGGCACGTCGAATTGATTATTGCCGATACCGGACCAGGATTTCCTCCGGAGATCATGGCGAACGCATTTGAACCCTATGTCACCACCAAGCCCAAGGGAACCGGTCTGGGCCTGCCGATCGTCAAGAAGATTATTGAGGATCATGGCGGCAGGATCGCTCTGGGTAATCGAACCACCGGCGGTGCCGAGGTCTGTATTTTCTTACAGACTGCTGAAGCTGCTGAGGGTGTCCATCAACGAGATAATGAAAAGTCGGTAGGAGCCTGATATGGCGGAAATACTGGTAGTCGATGATGAAGTCGGGATTCGCGAGCTGCTTTCCGAGATCCTTGCAGATGAAGGTCACAGCGTTTCGCTTGCCGAGAATGCGACCAAGGCGCGGGAATTGCGCGGTAGCCGACGCCCGGATCTGGTCTTGCTGGATATCTGGATGCCGGACGCCGATGGTATTTCGCTGCTCAAGGAATGGTCGGCTAACGGTCTGCTGACAATGCCGGTGGTCATGATGTCCGGGCACGGCACGATTGATACCGCCGTTGAAGCAACGCGGATTGGCGCCGTCGATTTTCTGGAGAAGCCGATCGCGTTGCAGAAGCTTTTGGCCACCGTCAAGAAATGTCTGAAACCCGATGCGTCGGCGACGCGCCAACACTATGCGGTGGATTCCCTGCTGCAGATTGGGTTACTCAAGAAGTTCGCGCAGCGCATTGCGCAGTCTGCCAAGCATTCGCCGGTTCTTTTCCTACGTGGCGCCCAGGGCCTGGTGGCTGAAGTCGGCGCTCGCAGCCTGCTGGCGCCGCATGCGCCCTGGCTCAATCTGTCGCAGGAAAGCCGGGCGATTACCCAGGAGATGCTTGAGCAGCATGCGGGCGGTGTTCTGTTCTTGCCGGAGCTTTATGGCGCCGGTCGGATGACACAGATGAATCTGGCCTTTGTGCTGGAGCGTCTGGTCAAGTACCGGCTGACACTGGTGGTAGCCAGCGCGCATGCCGTTGAGGCAATTATCGAAAGCGGTGTTGATCCTGCGCTGGTATCCCGTTTAAGCGATGTTTGGGTGGGTCTGCCATCGTTGTCGGAATCGGCGAATGACCTGCCGGAACTTCTGCCGGCATTACTGACCCTACTCTGTGAGCAAGGCAACATTCCGCACCGCTACATGGCACCGGATGCGCTCAACGTCTTGCGCCAGAAGTCTTGGTCGGGTGCCGATGGTGGCTGGAGTTCGCTGTTGGGTACACTGAAGAACCTGGCGCTCAACGCACTGGATGAAACCATTAGCCGCCAGGATGTGGATGGTCTTTTGCAGACCGCCGAAACGCTGGCCGAAGAATCGCCCGCAGAAGAGGTGGCGGGGTCTTTGGGCGCTTTTTATGAGATGACGCTCAAGGAGGCGCGCGACGCTTTTGAACGCCTGTACCTGATGCACCATATTGCACGCAGTAACGGCAACATGACCCGGGTTGCCGAACAGAGCGGCCTAGAACGGACGCATCTCTACCGTAAATTCAAACAGCTGGGCATTACGCTGGATCGGCGCGATGCCGGCAGTAATGCTGCCTGATATCGCTGACTGCTTAATCGACTATGAACTCTGGAGTTGCTGTGAATCGTCCCCGTAATGATCTTTTTTTGCGAGCCTTGCTCAAAGAGCCTACCGAAACGACGCCTGTCTGGCTGATGCGCCAGGCCGGGCGATATCTGCCGGAGTATCGCGAAACGCGCAAGCGTGCCGGGAGTTTCCTGGGGCTTTGCAAGAATCCGGCTTATGCCTGCGAGGTGACGCTGCAGCCGCTGGCGCGTTATGACCTTGATGCAGCCATTCTTTTTTCGGATATTCTCACTGTCCCGGACGCCATGGGCCTGGGTCTGTACTTTTCCGAAGGCGAAGGTCCGAAGTTCGAGCGTCCGCTGCGGGACGAATGGGAGATCCGTAACCTCTGTGTGCCCGATCCCCATGACCAGCTACGCTATGTCATTGATGCCGTCGCCGAAATTCGTCGGGCGCTGGATAACAGCGTACCGCTCATTGGTTTTTCGGGCAGCCCGTGGACACTGGCTTGCTACATGGTAGAGGGTGGCGCCTCCGATGACTACGCACGCATCAAGACGATGTTGTACGATCGACCGGATCTGATGCACAAGATCCTGGAGGTCACGGCCGAGTCGGTCATTCAGTATCTGAATGCCCAAATCGAGGCCGGCGCGCAGGCCGTGATGGTTTTCGATTCCTGGGGCGGTACCCTGGCCGAGGCAGCGTTCCACGAATTTTCGCTCAATTACATGAAACGGATCATTGCGGGTCTGCACAAGACTTGGGACGGTGCGCGCATTCCCTCTATCGTCTTTACCAAGGGCGGCGGGCTCTGGCTTGAGGCATTGGCGGACACGGGCGCCAATGGGCTGGGATTGGACTGGACCATTGATATCGGCAAGGCGCGTGTCCGCGTCGGTGACCGGGTGGCGCTGCAGGGTAATCTGGATCCGACGATTCTTCGTGCCGGCCCGGAAGCCGTAGCGCGCGAAGCGGAAAAAGTGCTGCGTAGCTTTGGTGCTGCCGATACCGGTCACGTTTTTAATCTCGGGCATGGTATTTCACAATTCACCCCGCCGGAGAACGTTGCAGTGCTCGTCGACACCGTGCATTCGGTCAGTCGCGCCATACGGGCGGGCCGCTGAGGCGGCTCTTGGGAGCCCGTCCGCATGGTAACGGCATAATCTGAGTGCAAGGTAGTCCCGTGGCCGGTTTCACCCTGTCAAGAGGCCCGATCCGAGCTTCTTACCCACAAAGTTATCCACAATGGGGATTTGTCGGTTTTCATCGACTAAACAATGGGTTGCGGGTTTGTGCAGAGAAGCCCGTTAACAAATATCCTCTAACATGGTGCTTTCGATGAGCGGACAAAACCTCCTGGAAAATCCGGAGGTTGCATGGCGTTTACGCGTCGCGATTGATGCCCCGTTGGCGTCCTGCTTCGATTACCTGGGGCCGTTGGACGTGACGCCGGCAGACGTGGGTTACCGGGTCGTTGTACCCTTCGGATCCGGTCGGCGGGTGGGGCTAATTCTGGAGGTGCTGCCCCTGCAGGATGCGAGCGACCCCTTGGCCCCCGGTTCAGCCAGCCTCAAGTTGGCCGAGGTTGTCTTACGTGACCTGCCGCCACTACCAACGGACTGGATGGATTTGTGTTTGTTTGCGGCCAGCTACTACCAGGCGGCTCCGGGTGAGGCCCTGTTACAGGCAATACCGACGGGGTTGCGTAAACCTGATCCGACCAAGCGACGCTCGATCAAGCGGGTTGAACCTGCACACATCGCTGCGACGTCGCTGCCTGAATTGACGGCGTGTCAGAGCGCGGTGCTCACCGAACTGTTGCCTCGACTTCAGGGATATTCGGCAAATCTGCTCTTTGGTGTGACGGGCTCGGGTAAAACCGAGGTCTATCTGCGCTTAATCGACGATGTACTCGCAGCAGGCAAGCAGGTATTGGTACTGGTACCCGAAATCAATCTAACGCCGTTGTTGGAAGCGCGTGTTGCCGCGCGCTTTCCGGCAGTGACGGTGGTTAGCCTGCATAGCGAAGTCACTGAAGCCGCTCGTGCCCGATATTTTTCTGCGGCGCTTGGTGGTGAGGCGCGCATTGTTATTGGGACCCGGCTTGCTGTGTTTACGCCGATGCCGGATCTGGGGCTGATCATTGTGGACGAGGAACATGACCCGGCCTACAAGCAACTCGAAGGCATGCGATATCACGCGCGTGATCTGGCCGTCTGGCGCGCCCGTCAGCTGACTGTGCCAATTGTGCTCGGTTCGGCGACGCCTTCGCCCGAGAGCTGGTCCAACGTACAGAGTGGACGCTACAAACGTCTCGATCTACCCGAGCGTGCGCACGCCGAAGCCGTGTTGCCGACAGTGAGCTTGCTCGATACGCGACGGCTAACACTCGACGAAGGATTGTCTCAGTCGCTGCTTGAGGCGCTGGCTCAGGGCTTGACCGCCGGCGAGCAAAGCCTGCTGTTTATTAATCGGCGTGGCTATGCACCGGTGCTCACCTGCACTGCCTGTGGCTGGGTATCGAACTGCCGACGCTGTGCGGCGCATCGGGTCGTACACCGAATGGATCGCACGCTGCGCTGCCACCATTGTGGTGACACCTCGCCGATTCCACGTCAGTGCCCTGATTGCGGCAACGCCGATTTGCGGCCGCTGGGCCGTGGAACGCAGCGCATCGAGGAAGCCTTGCAAAAACATTTCCCTCAGGCACGGATACTGCGCGTCGATCGCGATGTAGCAACCACACGCAAACAGTGGGAAGCGCTTGAGGAACAAATCCGGTCTTGTGAGGTCGATATTCTGGTCGGCACACAGATGCTGGCGAAGGGTCACGACTTTCCGGCATTGACGCGGGTTGGCGTGGTCGGGGCCGATTCAGGGTTGTTTGCGGCCGATTGGCGTGCACCGGAGCGGCTGTTTGCCCAGCTCATGCAGGTGGCCGGTCGCGCGGGCCGCGCAGCACAACCGGGGCGGGTGATTGTTCAGACTGAACATCCCGAGCATCCGCTCTATCAGTGCCTGCTTCGTCACGATGTGCCGGGCTTTCTGGAAATGGAATTAAAAGAGCGGCAACGCGCCGGATTTCCACCTTACGCCTCGCAAGCGATCGTGCGTGCCGAGGCAAAGCAGCTGCAGACCGTGCTGGAATTTCTCGGACGAATTCGAACGCTGGTTTCAGCCGAGTCCCATCCGGACGTATTTATGTATGACCCGGTGCCCATGCGCATGGTCAAGCTGGCAGGTCGTGAGCGGGCCCAACTGTTGATCGAGTCGCCCAGCCGCATCGCGCTACAGAATTTTCTGAATGACTGGTTGCCAAAAATCAGCGCCGGGCGTGGTATGACGCGGGGTCATGCACCGGGGGGCGTAAGGTGGGGCGTCGAGGTCGATCCGCTGGAATGCTAGGGATACCTTGACCTGAGCACCCGCGTTGTTGCGTTTATAGTCGCGCGGCGCCGCGCACGCCAGAGCTATCGCCAAACTTGGGCAGCAGCAATTTCGTGCGCAGCGGTGTACCCGCCGGAAGAAAGACATGCACCGGTAGTGCGACATGGAGGTCGGCGACGAGATTCGGACGCTGCGCCACCCCACCGCCAAGGACGATCGCATCCGGATCACAGACGTTGATAACGCAGGCCAGCGATCGGGCCAGGCGCTCCGTATGCCGGTTAAGCGCTTCGCTTGCGTCTTGATCGCCTGCCCGGGCAGCGGCAATCAGCGTGGGTACATCATGCACATCTGTTTGCCCGTGCTGCCGATGATAATCGGCAACCAGTGCCGGGCCGGATAGCCACGCCTCAATACAGCCCTGCTTACCGCAGTAACAGCGCGGGCCGGGCAACTCATCCAGCGACGCGATCGGTAACGGGTTGTGGCCCCATTCACCGGTCAAACCATTGGGGCCCTCTAGTAGACGTCCGTGGATGAACCAGCCACCCCCCACTCCGGTGCCGAGAATAACGGCAAAGACAGATGCGGACTCTTGAGCGATGCCATCCGTCGCTTCAGATAAGGCAAGGCAGTCCGCATCGTTGGCCAGCCTTACCGCGCGCTGCAGCTGTGCTTGCAAATCGCTCTGGAGTCGCTGACCGTTCAGACAGGTGGAGTTGGCATTACGAATTTTGCCATCGATCGGATTCATGGAGCCCGGGTGTCCAACGCCAAGGTGCTCACAGGATTCGTTGAGTGCAGATTCGGCGCGTTGAACCAGATGCCTTATGGCGTTCAGAGTTGCCGGGTAATCCCCCAGTGGCGTTGCGACACGTTCCCGAAAGCGGAAGTTTCCAGCTTGATCTAGCACAGCGGCTTCAATCTTGGTGCCGCCCAGGTCGATACCGATACGCATGGCCTTAATAGTTGGTCGCTGTAATCGGATGGTCTTCCGGCAATTGGCCGATGTTATGCCGCCAGAGCGGGTGCAGACAGAGGGTGAGCAGCGACACGAATGCACCGAGCATGATGACAATGGCTGGCGCCATCGTGAGTTGAAAGCGCGCAATCAGGAACTCGGTCAACATCGGCGCCAGTCCGCCGAACAGACCAACGGCGAGACTGTAACCAAAGGACAGTCCGGTGACTCGCACCTTGTGCGGCAGTAGTGTCGCCATGCTGGCCGAGAGCGGCCCGAGATAGAAGCCCTGGCCAATCGCCAACAACAGACCACCCAGAATCATCAGCGGTATGTTGCCGCTTGCAAACAGAACGAAGGCTGGCCAGGCGCCCGCGAATAGAATCAATACGCCAAGCCGGGTAATGTTCAGCTTGCCAAAACGGTCGCCGAGCCAGCCACCACAAACGGAGAGCAGGCTGACCAGCAACAGGCTCAGCAGGTTGATGGCCAGAGCGGTGGTGGTGCTGATCCCCGTCAGTTTGGTCATCCAGGGAACGGCATACATGAACCCAACAAAGGACACGATGCCGGTAGCCGTATTGGCCAGAGCGATGGCGAGCATCGGTCGCCAGTAATGGCGGAACGCCGTGCGCACAGGAGATTGCAGCATGTCCTTGCGTTGCATGATCTCGCGCCCTAGAGATTTGCGGGCCCAGATACCAATGCCGGTCAGCAGGATGCTGGATAGAAAGGGAATCCGCCACCCCCATTCGGCCATGACGGTCTTGCCCAGCACGGTGGTACACAGAAAGCTGGCAGCCGTGCCGAGCAGGAGTCCACCAAAAGCGCCCATGGGGCTGAAGCCGCCGATGAAGCCGCGCCGATTGGGCGGGGCGTGTTCGATCAGAAACACGATCGACGATGAATATTCACCACCGATGGAAAGTCCCTGCAACATCCGGAGCAGGATCAACAATGCCGGTGCCCACAGCCCTATCGTGGCATAGGTGGGTAAAAGACCGATCAGTAGCGTCGGGATCGCAATCAGCAGGACGGAAAGTTGTAGTGCGGCCTTGCGTCCGATGCGGTCGCCAATGTTGCCAAACAGCACCCCGCCTATCGGCCGCATGACCATACCGGTGGCGAAGGCGCCATAGCTGGCCAGTAAGGCCGCCACCGGATCATCCGTGGGAAAGAAATGTGCCGCGAAGTAGCCTGCCAGGTAGGCATAGACAATGAAGTCGTAAAATTCGATGGCGTTGCCGATAGCCCCTGCCAGCACTGTTTTGCGCAGGCTGGTCAAAGGCGTCGGTGTCATGGCGTTAGGCCTGTGTGCTGTAGCTGCTCAGCGCTTGATTGTACGCAGGACAGATGGCGTTGAGGCTATGTATCGAGATGTTCAGGTTGCGCACGATGCCGTCCTGCAGGCCATAGATGAGGCCGTGCACGGAAACTTCCTGACCACGAGCCCAGGCATCGTAAATCACGGTAGATTGTGCCAGGTTGAGTACCTGTTCGATAACATTCAGCTCGCACAAGCGATCAAGGCGATCTTCGGGTGCGGTGGCATCCATGATGGCCTGGTGTTTCTGTTTGACATCATGGATATGACGCAGCCAGTTGTCGACCAGGCCGACGCGCAGGTCATTGAGTGCAGCGCGGACACCACCACAGCCATAATGGCCAACAACCAGAATGTGTTTGACGCGTAACACCTGAACGGCGTACTGAACAACCGAGAGGCAATTGAGGTCGCTGTGGACAACAACGTTCGCGATATTCCGGTGGACAAACACTTCGCCAGGTTGAAGGCCCATGATCTGGTTGGCCGGCACGCGCGAGTCCGAGCACCCGATCCACAGATACTCAGGCTCCTGGAGCTTTGCCAGTTCGCCGAAGAACTCGGGGTTTTCAGCCTGTGTCTTTTTAGACCAGATCCGGTTTTGTTCGAAGAGGGGGTCAAGAACGTGCATGATAATTATCAGGTTTTTATCTATCAGGGTATGGCGTATTATAAATGAGGCTAAAAACCAGGACGTAACCGACATTTATAAGGGAGAGACTATGCTGGTGCGTTTTTCTTCACAGGCGACCGCCAATTTGCTGATGTTCGACGACGTGGCGCGGGTCTTGCTATCTGTCATCGGAAAGTCGCCGACGCAGCGTGGTGTGATCACCGTTGATGAGATGCCATCGGCCCTGGTGCATCTACATGCCCTGCTTGAGCATGAGAGTCGGGTGAAAGAGGGTCGTGAGCCGCGTGAGGAATTACCCATTCCTGAAGTCGGGATCGAACCGCATGAGCTGGTCGGACTGTCGGTGCGAGCGCAACCCTTTATCAAGACCCTGCAACAGGCATTGCGCGAGAAAAAGGAAATCACCTGGGAAGCCCCGAAGGACTTCGCCAACTAATTTTAGAGGATCGGCGCCAGCCAGCGTTTGGCTTCGTCAACGGATAGGCCACAACGTCGTGCCCAGTCTTCCAGCTGATCGTCGCCGATTTTGCTGACCGCAAAATAATGTGCGGCCGGGTGTGCCAGATAAAAGCCCGAAACCGAGGCAGCAGGCCACATGGCGCAGGATTCGGTGAGTGTCATACCGGCCAGTTTGGGCACGTCGAGTAATTCGAACAGACCGCGTTTGGCCAGATGATCCGGGCAGGCCGGGTAACCCGGCGCCGGACGGATGCCGCGATAGGCTTCCTTGATGAGTGCTGCGTTATCGAGCGTCTCGTCAGAGGCATAGCCCCAGTATTTCATGCGCACCTCACGGTGCAGCCACTCGGCAAAGGCTTCGGCCAACCGGTCGGCCAGCGACTTGAGCATGATGGCGCGATAGTCATCGTGTTCGGCTTCAAAACGTTTGACGTGCGGTTCGATGCCTTCGCCGCAGGAAACGGCAAAGCCGCCGATCCAGTCCGGTGTGGTGCCATTGGGCTGTTTCTCGGCGATGAAATCTGCCAGGCACTGATTCGGTTTTCCGTTGGGGCGCTCCTGTTGCTGACGCAGGTTGTGCCAGATCATGCCTACGTGCTTACGTGCATCATCCGTGTAGATTTCGATGTCATCGCCGACACGATTGGCCGGGAACAGGCCGAAGACCCCGCGCGGCTTCAGCCATTTTTCAGCAACAACCTGTTTGAGCATGGTCTGTGCATCAGCATAGACCTGCTTGGCGGTCTCTCCGACGACCTTGTCATCCAGAATGGCCGGGAATGAACCGGTCAGATCCCAGGTCTGGAAGAACGGGCTCCAGTCGATATAGGGTACGAGTTCATCGAGGCTGGGTTCAACGATCTGTACGCCGGTCTGCTTGGGCGCGACCGGTTGGTAACCCGCATAGTCGCCGGCAAACGCGTCAAAGGCATTGGCCTGGGCAGCCTCATGCGAGACCAGCGCCACGCCCTTCTTGTTGGCGTGCTGCTGCCGCACCTTTTCATAGTCGGCGGCGAGTTCGGCACGATAGTTGGTGGCTTTTTCCAGGTCAGCCGACAACAGATTCGAGACGACGCCCACGGCACGTGAGGCATCCGGGACATAAACCACCGGGTGCGTATAGTTAGGCGCAATCTTGATGGCGGTGTGCGCGCGGCTGGTGGTGGCGCCACCGATCATGAGCGGAACGTCAAAGCCCTGACGCGTCATTTCGCTGGCGATATGCGTCATCTCTTCGAGCGACGGGGTGATCAGGCCGGAGAGACCAATCACCTGTGCATCATGTTCGCGTGCGGCCTTCAGAATCTGTTCACAGGGCACCATGACGCCGAGGTCGACGACTTCATAGCCATTACAGCCGAGCACAACGCCGACGATATTTTTACCGATATCGTGGACATCGCCTTTGACCGTCGCGATAACGATCTTGCCCTTGGCCGCGGCGCCCGAGCGGGCTTTTTCTTCTTCGATGAACGGCACTAGATGCGCCACAGCCTGCTTCATGACACGCGCCGATTTGACCACCTGCGGCAGGAACATCTTGCCAGCGCCAAACAGATCGCCGACGGTGTTCATGCCAGACATCAGCGGGCCTTCAATCACAGCCAGCGGCGGCTGACCGGCAGCGGCCAGCGCGGCGCGGCATTCTTCGGTATCAGCCACCACGTATTCAGTGATGCCTTTGACCAGCGCATGGCTTAGGCGCTCTTCCACCGGCCACTGGCGCCAGGCCAAGTCTTCAACGCGTTCCTTGGCCGTGCCTTTCACGTTCTGGGCAAATTCGACCAGTGCGTCGCCCGCACCGGCGTGCTTATTCAGCACGACGTCTTCGACCTTGGCGCGGAGTTCAGGGTCGATTTCGTCATAGACGCCGAGCTGACCGGCATTGACGATGCCCATGGTCATACCCGCCTGGATGGCGTGATAGAGGAAGACGGTGTGAATGGCTTCACGGACCGGGTCGTTACCACGGAACGAGAACGAGACGTTGGAAACACCCCCGGAAATATGGGCGTGCGGCAGATGGGCCTTGATCCAGCGCGTGGCTTCGATGAAATCGACGGCGTAGCCATCGTGCTCCGGAATCCCGGTGGCGATGGCAAAGATATTCGGATCGAAAATGATGTCTTCGGGCGGGAAGCCGTTGGCGACAAGCAGTTTGTAGGCGCGCTCGCAGATCTCGACTTTGCGGGCGAAGGTATCCGCCTGGCCTTTTTCGTCAAAGGCCATGACGATGACGGCAGCACCATACTGACGGGCGAGACGCGCCTGACGCAGGAACTCGGCTTCGCCTTCCTTCATCGAGATCGAGTTGACAATGCCCTTGCCCTGGATACACTTGAGCCCGGCTTCAATGACCGACCACTTTGACGAGTCGATCATGATCGGCACGCGCGAGATGTCCGGCTCGGAGGCGATCAGATTCAGAAAGCGCACCATGGCGGCCTCCGAATCCAGCATAGCTTCATCCATGTTGATATCGATGATCTGGGCGCCGTTTTCGACCTGTTGGCGGGCAACGACCAACGCTTCGTCGAAACGGTTTTCGAGAATCATCTTGGCGAAGGCGCGTGAACCCGTGACGTTGGTGCGTTCACCGACGTTGACGAAGAAAGACTCGGGGCTGATCTCGCAGGGTTCCAGGCCGGACAGACGCAGACGATGTGGCACCTCGGCCGGGCGACGCGGCGCCACGTTCGCAACCGCTTGGGCAATGGCGCGGATATGGTCTGGCGTGGTGCCGCAGCAACCACCAACGATATTGACCAGCCCATGCACTGCCCATTCGCGGATGTCTTCTGCCAGCATCTCCGGCGTTTCGTCGTAACCACCAAACGCGTTCGGTAGACCGGCGTTCGGGTGGGCCGAGGTATAGGTCGGGCAGATGCGTGCCAGTGTTTCCACATAGGGGCGCAGCTCCTTGGCGCCCAGAGCGCAGTTCAGGCCCATCGAGATCGGGCGGGCATGCGCCAACGATGTCCAGAAAGCTTCGGCCGTCTGGCCCGACAGCGTACGACCCGAGGCATCGGTAATGGTGCCCGAAATCATGATGGGCCAGCGACGGCCGCGTGTTTCGAAAACTTTCTCGACCGCCATCACAGCGGCTTTGGCGTTCAGTGTGTCAAAGACGGTTTCAATCAGCAGCAGATCGGCGCCGCCATCAATGAGGCCGTTGGCGGCTTCGATGTAGTTGGTGACCAGTTCATCAAACGTGACATTGCGGGCCCCCGGGTCATTCACATCCGGGGAGATCGACGCCGTGCGCGAGGTCGGGCCAATGACGCCGGCCACGAGGCGTGGCTTGGCCGGGTTCTGGGCGGTGTATTTGTCGCAGGCGGCACGCGCCAGCGCAGCACCGGCTACGTTGAGTTCGTAGACAATGTCTTCGAGCTTGTAATCGGATTGCGACAGGCGGGTTGCGTTGAAGGTATTTGTTTCGATGATGTCGGCGCCGGCCGCCAGATACTGCTCGTGGATGCCCTGGATGATGTCCGGGCGGGTGAGCAGTAGCAGATCGTTGTTACCCTTCAGATCATGCCCATGACTGGCGAAGCGCTCACCCCGGAAATCGGCCTCGGTCAGGCTATGACGCTGGATCATGGTGCCCATGGCACCATCCAGGACAAGCACACGCTCTTTGAGGTGCGACAGAATCTCTTCGGTACGGTCGGGTTGTACTGCGGGGTGAGGTGCGTTCATAGCCAGCGTCATTTTCAAAAAAACAAACCCGCCGGTCAGCGGGGCTGCAAGCGGCGGGTGTTCGACATCCCATCGCTTTAGCAGTATTTGTTAACGCGCCCGCAAGCTGAGGAGCTCAAATCGGCGCGTGGCAAGGATGCCAACCCCAAACGATACGGGTCAGACCGCCTTGCGTCAAGTAAATCAATGGGTTGGAGAAGCAAAAAAGGGGATGGTTAAAATGCGTTTCTATGGCACGCACCTGGTACCTGGTTCAGAGCAAACCCCGCAACGAGACGCGGGCGCTGGAAAACCTCGTGCGCCAGGGTTACGAGACCTATTTGCCGCTCATCGAAGTGGAGCGCCTGCAGCGGGGCAAGTTGCTCAGGAAACAGGAGCCGTTGTTCCCGCGCTACCTTTTCTTGCACCTGGAAGAAGGCAACGATAACTGGGGTCCGATTCGTTCAACCCTGGGCGTTGCCGGGATGGTGCGTTTTGGCCAGGCTTTTGCCGCCGTGCCGGATCCGGTGATCGAGGCAATTCG
The DNA here is from genome assembly GCA_018883265.1 of Rhodocyclaceae bacterium. Lineage (GTDB taxonomy): Bacteria > Pseudomonadota > Gammaproteobacteria > Burkholderiales > Rhodocyclaceae > Fluviibacter. Next base: position 69,162 of record VEQK01000004.1, read on the forward strand.
TGAGCGCACACAGGAGATCCGGGGAATGCTCTTTGCCACGGGTGATGCAGTACAGGTGGTGAGTGGTCCACTCGTCGGGCTGGAAGGCGTCTTCGAAATCGCTGACGGCGAACAACGTAGCTTCGTGCTGCTGGAGTTCATGCAGAAACATCAACGTATCTCCGTGTCGACGGCCGATCTGCGCGCTGCCGCCTATTGATGTGGCCTAAGCACGCCAGGTTTATTTGGCCAGGAAATCGCGTGCGAGCTTGACCCAGTAGCTGATACCGATGGCCGTGATGTCGTCGTTGAAGTCGTAGTGCGGGTTGTGCAAGGTGCAACCGCCATCGCCGGGGCCGTTGCCCAGCCAGACATAGCAGCCCGGTTTTTCCAGCAACATGTAGGCAAAATCCTCGGCACCCATGGATGGCAGCGCGTCCTTGATGACGTGTCCTGCGCCAAGGAGATGGGTTGCTACCTCCTGGCAGAAATGCGATTCGGCGGGACTATTTACTGTCGGCGGATAGTGTTGTTCGAAACGTGCTTCGATCTGCGCACCATAGGTGGCGGCAATACCGGTGCAAATATCCTGAACCCGCTTTTCGACCAGCTGCTGAACCTCTGGTTTGAAGGTGCGGATCGTGCCTCGTAAAACGGCATCTTCGGGAATCACGTTCCAGGCATCGCCCGCGTGAAATTGCGTGATGGATACAACGGCTGCATCGCAAGGGTGCAGATTTCGCGAGACAACGCTCTGTAATGCCTGGATCACTTGTGTGCCCACCAGAATAGTATCGACGCCCTGGTGCGGCATTGCGGCATGACAGCCGTGACCACGAATCCTGATTTGCAGGCTACAGGTTCCCGCCATCACCGGTCCGGGCATGATCGCCATTTGGCCAACCGGGAGGCCGGGCCAGTTATGCAGCCCGAAAACGGCTTCCACCGGAAACTGTTTAAAAAGCCCCTGCTCGATCATGACGCGAGCCCCACCCTCGCCTTCTTCGGCTGGCTGGAAAATCAGAACGACGGTGCCATCGAAGTCCCGATGTTCGGACAGATGTCGCGCCGCGCCCAGCAACATGGCTGTATGACCGTCGTGGCCACAAGCATGCATCTTGCCGGCATGACGCGAACGGTGTGGGAACTCGTTCAGCTCCGGCATGGGGAGTGCATCCATGTCGGCGCGCAGGCCCACCATGCGGCTACTATTTCCCTGCGTCCCCCGAATGACGCCGACGACCCCGGTGCCTGCCAGGCCCCGGTGCACTTCAACGCCAAAGCATTCCAGCGCACGCGCTACCACATCCGCCGTCCGGCTTTCTTCGAAGGCCAGCTCGGGGTGGGCGTGGATATCGCGGCGGATGGCCGTGATATCGGCCAGGAAGGGTAAGTCGAGCAATTTCATAGAGCACCTGAGGCAAGGCCTCTGTGTAAAGGTTCCGTCAGCATTATGGCGCATTCCCCAGCTATACTGAAACCGCTATGGAACTTGTTGTTATCAGCGGACTCTCCGGTTCTGGTAAATCGATCGCCCTCGCCGTACTCGAGGACGCAGGGTATTATTGCGTCGATAATCTGCCGGCCGATATGTTGCCGGTACTGGTGGGGCATTTGCGTCAGGATGGGTATACGCGCATCGGTGTTGCGGTCGACGTGCGCAGCGGCCCTTCGCTGGAAGCCCTTCCCGGAGCGCTCGAAGACTTGAAACGTGACGCCCATGTCAGTGTCCTGTTCCTGGATGCTGACGACGAAACGCTGATGCAGCGCTTCTCGGAAACGCGCCGTGCGCACCCGCTCACCAGCGAGACGTTGACTCTGGCTGAAGCGCTGAGGCAGGAGCGGAAGTTGCTCGAACCCGTGGCCGAGATGGGACATCGCCTGGATAGCAGCCATCTCAAGCCAGCCATATTACGCGCCTGGATTCGCGATTTTCTGCACATTAATAGCCAGGATGGGCTGACCCTGGTCTTCGAGTCCTTCGGGTTCAAGCATGGCGTGCCGCGTGATGCCGATCTGCTGTTTGATGTTCGCTGCCTGCCAAACCCGCACTATGACCCGGTCTTGCGGCCGCTGACGGGCAAGGATGCCCCGGTGGCAGCCTTTCTCGAGGCACAACCGGATGCACTCCAGTTGCGCGAAGACATCGTCCGCTTCGTAAAAACCTGGTTGCCCAAGTACGGCCATGACAATCGATCCTACCTGACCGTGGCGATTGGTTGTACGGGGGGGCAACATCGCTCGGTGTGGATGACCGAGTGGCTTGCGACGCAATTTTTCGATCGACCAGATGTACTGGTGCGTCACCGTGAACTGGTTCCTGCGGTATCCGCTGAAAAGACTGCTGCGGCCCGGTGATATTCTGGTGTTGCTGGCCGGCGTTGCCGGCTGGGTGATGCTCTCGATATCGCTCTGGCAATCGGGACCGGCAGCCGAGGCGCAGATCCGGCGTGATGGCGTACTGCTTGCTGCCTATCCGCTCAATGAAGATCGCACAGTCAGTTTCGCGGGCGCCCTCGGCATAACAGTGATCCGTATCGAATCCGGCCGCGCGCGCATCGTCAGTGATCCGGGACCGCGGCAGTACTGCGTCAAACAAGGATGGCTCAGCCGCCCGGGCGAGATGGCCGTGTGTGCACCCAATCACATCAGTCTGTCGCTGACGGGTGGCCCACCGACCCATGAATCGATGGCGTATTGAGTGACGCCATGATGCGAACGCTGACCTTGACCCCGGATGACCATCGCATTGCGCGACTGACTGCCGCCGCGATTGCCATTGCCCTAGTCGAGTCAGCGGTGCCGAGCCCATTGCCCGGCGTCAAGCCCGGTCTGGCGAATATCATTACGCTGCTGGTGCTGCTGCGCGACGATTGGCTGACGGCGGCTTGGGTAACGTTATTGCGCGTGTTGGCTGTGAGTTTGCTGGTGGGCCAGTTTTTAGCGCCCGGCTTCGTACTCTCGCTAGCCGGCGCGTTGGCATCATTGGGCATTTTGTATCTGGCGCAGCCTCTGGTTCGACGAATGCCGATGTGGTTTGGTCCGGTGACGTTGTCGGTACTCGCGGCTCTGGCGCACATGATGACACAACTGCTGATCGTGCGACTCTGGCTGGTACCAAGCCCGGGGGTTTGGGTACTGGCGCCTGTTTTTATCGGTGCTGCATTGATATTCGGAACGCTGAACGGCTTGGTCGTCGCATGGCTCAGGACTTCTGATTCCGCTCGGCAATAAGCAGTTTGCGCCACGGGGTGGGCAGCGCCAGCGCTTCGGCTTCAGCAAGCAGGTAGGCACCAAGTTCGCGCCGATGGTTCAACGCCGATGGTGCGGTGCGTACCTCATAGCGCGCCACCTCGGCCTGTAGTTCAAAGTGCGTGAACTTGTGACGAACCTGCGTGCCGGGAAGTTCTGTGGCGTTAGCCGGTAAACGTACCGACTCCGCATCGGGCAGGCTGAGTAAGCCCCCCCAGATACCGCACGCCTGGCGACGTTCCAGCCATACATGAGCGTCGTCACGAATGAGCCAGACACGCGCGGTCCGTACAGGCAGTTTGCCTTTGGTTTTGCGATGCGGCAGTTCGCTGACGCGGTTAGTGGCCAAGGCCGCACAGAAGGATTTCATCGGGCAACTATCACAGCGGGGCTTGCTACGTGTACAGCAAGTGGCACCCAGATCCATGAGGCCCTGGGTGTAAGCGCCAACGTCTTTCTTGGGGAGCAACGTATCGGCCAGCAACCACAATGATTTATCAACAGCCGTCGTGGCGGGAATGCCGTCAATACCGAAGACTCGGCAGAAAACGCGTTTGACGTTGCCATCCAGAATGGCGGCACGTTGCTTAAAGGCAAAAACGGCAATAGCGGCGGCTGTTGACCGGCCGATGCCCGGTAGCGTTGTCAGAATTTCCGGATCTGCCGGAAACTGGCCGCCGTATTCAGAAACAACGGTTCGGGCGCAAGCGTGCAGATTCCGGGCGCGTGCGTAGTAACCTAATCCGGCCCAGAGCGTCAGTACATCTTCCAGCGGCGCTGAGGCGAGCGCTGCGACCGTGGGGAATGAGGCCAGAAAACGGGCGTAATAAGGAATCACCGTCTGCACCTGGGTTTGTTGCAGCATGATCTCCGATAACCAGATCCGATAAGGGTCACTGGTTTGCTGCCAGGGCAGATCATGGCGGCCATGTTTTTTCTGCCAGCGGACCAGTGCAGCAGGAAATTTCTTGTGAGCTTCGGTCTGGGTTATTCCGGAGGGCATGGTATGGCGAAGAGCAGAATGTATGACTGCGAACGGTATAATCAGCGCCCATCCTATCTTATGCATGCAAGTCACGCATCCGGAGTGCATCGCGCATGACCGAAAATCCTGAACCGTTTCCATTCGAGCAGGCAGACCCGACCGGGGATGCCGAGCGCGATTTGCGGACGGCGCTCGGACGTTTTCCCACGGGTGTTGCAGTGGTCACGGCCCTGGATGCGGATGGCTTGGCGATCGGCCTGACGGTGAGCTCGTTCAATACGGTCTCACTGGCGCCGCCACTGGTCGTATGGAGCCTGCAGCTCACATCGCGGCATCTGGACAGTTTCGATACCACAGCAACCTATGCCATCAACATTCTTTCCGCGACGCAGGAAGAAGTTTCGAATCTATTTGCATCATCGCTGGATCGCCCCTTCGATCAGGTAGGCTGGGCGCCGGGTCTGAGTGGTGTGCCTCTTCTGGAGGGTTGTTGCGCCTGGTTCGAGGTCGATAATCACCAGCAGCTCGATGGTGGTGATCATCGTCTCTATCTCGGTAAGGTTCGGCGTTTTGCTGCAGATCCATCACCGGTCCCGCTGGTCTTCCACGACGGGGACTATCGGGTTTTGCGGGATCGCTGAATGTGACGATGCGCCGGAAGCCACGGTTGTTTCTGGTGTTGGGGGATCAATTACACCCGGATCCACACCCTTTGCTGGCAGAGGTCCAGCAGGATGACCATGTCCTGATGGTCGAGGCTGCCGAAGAGGCTACGCATGTCTGGAGTCATAAAGCCAGAATCGTTCTGTTCTTGTCGGCGATGCGTCACTTTGCCGAGCGCTGGAACTCACGCTGCCAGCTAAGTTATTTCCAGATTGGCGCCCATCCGTTCAGTAGCATTCCTGACGCAATAGCCCATGTCATTGGCCAGCACCCGGATATTGAGACCATCCGTTTTATTGAACCGGGCGACGCGCGCCTGTTGAATGCACTCCTGGCTGCGGGTAATCGCCTCAAGCGCCCTATGGATGTGATACCGGACCCCCACTTTCTCTGTAGCCTGGAGGCGTTCGAGACCTGGGCGACACAGGGTAAGCATCGGTCGGATGTAACACATAACCTGAGAATGGAATTTTTCTACCGCTGGATGCGACGCCGCACGGGTGTCTTGATGCAGGACGATCAGCCGGTAGGCGGCCAGTGGAACTTTGATGCGGAAAACCGGTCAGGATTCGGTGCGGGCGGTCCGCCAACGGTGCCAGAGCCGCAGCGCTTTACGCCGGATGACATCACGCGGGCGGTGATGCAGGATGTGGAACGGTTATTTCCGGCGCACCCGGGCTCGCTCATTGACTTTGCATGGCCCGTGACCCAACAGGATGCGCGCACCGCACTCGGCGATTTTATTCGGCACCGGTTGCCGGCATTCGGGCAGTGGCAGGATGCAATGTGGCGAGACGAGCCATTTCTCTGGCACTCGCTGATTTCTGCGGCGATGAATCTCAAGCTGCTTGATCCGCGTGACGTGATTGCGGCCGCCGAGGCCGCACTGCTGGCCGGGACTGCGCCCCTGGCTGCAGTCGAAGGATTTATCCGGCAGATTCTGGGCTGGCGGGAGTTTGTGCGCGGTGTTTACTGGCGGCATGCCGCAGCATGGCCATCCACCAATGCACTGAACGCAACGCGTTCACTACCGGCCTGGTACTGGACGGGCCAGACGCATGCCGCCTGCTTGAGCGCCGCCATTTCGCAGACGTTGCAGCATGGCTATGCACACCATATCCAGCGACTCATGGTGACGGGGAACTTCGCATTACTGGCCGGTTTGGCGCCGCGCGAGGTCGCCGACTGGTATCTGGCGGTTTACGTTGATGCCGTAGCCTGGGTTGAAGAGCCCAATACGCTTGGCATGGCGCTGTTTGCGCTGGGTGGTCGCATGACCAGCAAGCCCTATATTGCCTCAGGGGCGTATATCAAGCGCATGAGCAACTATTGTAAAAGCTGTGCCTATCGTCCGGAGGTTCGAACCGGCCCGAAAGCCTGCCCCTTTACTACCCTGTACTGGGATTTTCTGATGCGGCACGAGGCCCGGTTTCGGAGCAATCCGCGGATGGCAATGGCTTATAAAAATCTCGATCGAATGGATGCGGAGGAGCGCATGGCCATTCGTGAGTGGGCCATTGTGCGCATGGATCAAATCGAGTCGCTTTAGTTGGTCTGTGGTGCGGGCACGTTCTCGCGGTTGCTGACATCAATCATGGGGGTAATATCGAACCCCTGGGCTGCCGCAGATTGCTTGAGACGGGTAACGATGGCAGCGTCCAGCTGCGGCGTTCTGGACAGAATCCACAAATAGCCCCGGCTAGGTGCCCCAATCATGACCCAGCGATAGTCGGGATCTAGATCCATGATCCAGTAGTCGCCCCAGACCACCGGCAGCCATGCTAACCAGTCGGGCGCAAAGCGGACGCGCAATTGCCCCGGGTATTTGGCATCGGGAACCTCGGCAATGCCCCGGGCGGTGATTTGGCCATCTTCCGTGCGACAGCTATTAACAACATCGATGCGTGCATCATTTCTAACAGTGTAATTGGCTGTGATGTTATCCATACATTTACGTTCGAACCACATGGGCAGGCGTGATATTTCGAACCAGCGGCCGCTATAGCGTTCAAGATCGACGGATTGAACCGTGGGGAGAGGTTTGCCCGGTTCGGCGAACGAGAGCGCCGATGCGCCCATGAACAAAGCCAGGATAAACGCGAGTAAAGTCTTCTTGCAGCGTTGCGGACTGTGGCCCATTTTTAATACCCCTAAGAAAAATCCGGTTAACTTAAGCTTGCGGTAATAAGCTTTTGGCAAAATTCGGAAAACCAAACAGGAGTTGATTATGCATCGACCTCACTTTTTCCGCCTGTGTTATTTCGTGACTACAGTGCTGCTATTAGGACTCTCGGGCACTGTCCGAGCAGAGTCGCCACAAACTTTCCTTGACGAATACCGCCAGGCTGCGAAAGCCCAGAGCCCGGGCTTCAAAGGCTTCGCGGCAACCACCGGGGAAAGCTTCTACAAAAACAAACACGGTGGAGACTGGAGCTGTGCAAGCTGTCATACCGATAATCCGGCCGCAACGGGAAAGCATGCCGTGACTGGCAAAGTGATTCAACCGATTTCTCCCAATGCGAATCCTGAGCGTTTTAGCGACGCGGCCAAAGTCAACAAGTGGTTCAAGCGTAACTGTAACGATGTCCTCAAGCGGGAATGTACGGCCGAAGAGAAAGGCAACGTGCTGACTTATCTGATGGCGGTGAAATGATGAAAGAGAAAATGGGGATGGTTAAGGTTCTGGACATGCAACGTTCATCCAGGCGACTTGGGTGGCTGATGATGTTGGCCGGTCTTCCGTTGGCAACGATGGCGCATGGTGGTAGTCATCAATATGGTCCTTATCCCGCCAGCTATGCTGAGGAGTGCGGTAGCTGTCATGTACCCTACCCGCCACAACGAATGACTGCCGCCGGTTGGGAAACGCAGATGCGCACCCTCAAGCAACACTACGGTACCGATGCGAGTGTTGAGGCCGCTGCAAACCAGGCGATCACTGCGTACCTGTTGGCCAACGCATCGCCCAAAGATAAAAGTGCACCTGCCGATCCGACAGCGCGAATGACCAAGACGCGATGGTTTGTCAAAGAACATGGTGCTACGCCACCTAAAGGCCTAAGTTTCAGTAATTGCACGGGTTGTCATACCCAAGCTGAGAAAGGCGATTTTGATGAGCGCACCTTAAAAACCCCTACCGGCTGGCGTCATGGTGATTGATTCTATGGGTATGCCACAGGCTGACGATACTAACGAGACGCCAGCGCGTAGACGCATTCTGGTCTGGGATATTCCCACCCGGTTGTTTCACTGGTCACTCGTGCTCTGTTTCACGGTTGCCTATTTGACGAGTGAGTCAGAGCGCTGGCAGTTATGGCATGTGACGGCGGGCTACCTTTTTGGGGCACTGTTGCTTTTTCGCCTGATTTGGGGGGTGGTGGGTACCCGCTATGCGCGTTTTTCTAACTTCCTCCACGGGCCGAAAACCGTGTTGGCTTATTTGGCCAGCCTTTTAAGCCGGCATCCTAAGCATTATGTGGGCCATAACCCTGCCGGCGCCTGGGCGATTCTGGCGATGCTGGGTTTGGGAATCTTCACCGTTATCACTGGCTGGGCAAGCTTTAGTGATTACGGCGACTGGTTCGGTGAATTGCATGAAGGCATTGTGAATCTGTTGTTGCTCATTATTGGCATTCACGTTATTGGTGTGTTGGTTTCCAGCCTGTTGCACCACGAGAACCTGGTGCGATCAATGGTTAACGGCTATAAACTCGGCAATGCCGCCGATAGCATCCAGTATGCCCAGTGGATTATCGGCGCGCTGGTGGCTCTGGGTCTCGGCATATTTCTCTGGGCATTGCTGACCAGTCGCTTGCCGATGCTGCTGCCTTAGTGACCCGCTTGGGGCATACTGGTAGCTACGTGAGGCGTCGCTAGGGAGGTGGTGTGCGTATTCTGATTGTGGAAGATGATCCCATGCTGGGAGAAGGGCTGCAGACCGGTTTGCGTCAGGCAGGTTTTCAACCCGAATGGGTGAAAGACGGCGAAGCGGCCTGGCAGATTCTGCGTCACGAGCCTTTCAGCGCCGTCGTCCTGGATCTTGGCCTGCCCAAAATGGATGGACTTGAGGTGCTGAAGCGACTTCGGGCGGAGGGTCAGAAACTACCCGTGCTCGTCCTGACGGCTCGGGATACCGCGGATGATGTGATTTCCGGCCTCGATTCGGGCGCCGATGACTATATGATCAAACCCTGCGATCTGGGTGAACTTGCAGCACGGTTGCGGGCGCTCGTCAGGCGCGCTGCCGGCGCTGCCGCACCCATTATGCAGATAGGCATGTTGTCGCTCGATCCGGCCTCACGTGAAGTGCGTTATGACGGTCGCGAGGTGGAGCTCTCTCCGCGTGAGTTCGATCTACTGCATGAATTGATGTTGAATGCGGGTAAGGTACTGACCCGAGCGCAACTCGAATCAAAAATCTACCCCTGGGGTGAAGAGGTAGAGTCCAATGCGCTGGAGGTGCATGTGCACCACCTGCGCCGTAAAACCAGTAGCGACATTATCAAGACCGTACGCGGCGTCGGTTATCTGATTCCTCGATGATCGGTCGGTTTCGGCGTCCCAGTGCTTCAGGCAGCATGCAATTGCAGCTGCTGGCATGGACGCTGACGTTCGTTGGCGCCGTATGGCTGGTCCTGAGCGTGGTAGCCTGGCGCGAAGCCGAGTCCGAGGCCGAAGAATTATTTGACGCACACCTTGCACAGACAGCGGCGTTGTTAGTTGTCCTGAGTAGCGAAGAATCCGGAGATCTGCCGGAAGAACTGCCATCGCATCGTTACGCCCGCAAGGTGGCGTTTCAGATCTGGTCAGACAAGGGCAAATTGCTGGCGCGATCTACCACGGCGCCGCGTGAACAATTGACCGATCAAAGTAAAGGATTCTCGGATCGTAAAATCGATGGCCGACACTGGCGCATCTACAGCAAGCGTGATGAACGCCATCATCACCGGATCCTGGTTGCCGAAACCTACGAAGCGCGAAACGCTGTTGGTAAAGAACTTGCCAAACATTTGCTGACACCACTGATATTCGCGCTCCCAACATTGGCTCTGGGGCTTGTTCTGCTGATGCGCTCGCGCTTCCGGCCTCTGCAGCGTCTTGCCAGCTCAATCGGCCAACGTTCACCGGATCGCCTGGATCCTATTACGCTCGAAGCGGTGCCACGCGAAGTGCAACCGATTATCGAGCAGATCAACCGTCTCCTGCAGCGGGTAGCGGATTCGATTGAGCAGGAGCGCCGTTTTACGGCGGATGCCGCGCACGAGATCAGAACCCCTCTGGCGGTTATACGAACTTATGCACAGGTGGCCGAAGCGGCCAAAGAACCAGAAGAGCGCGTCCGAGCACTGGCATCGGTCGTGCAGGCGACTGATCGGGCGACCCACCTGCTGGGTCAGTTGCTGACGATGGCGCGGTTGGATAATGATGCGCTGAGTAATCATTTCGTCCAATGTGATTTACGCAAAATTGCCATTGATGTGATCGCCGAGATTACGCCGCAGGCACTGGAAAAAAAGGTGGAGTGCATGCTGGACGAAGGCAACCCATCGTGGGTTCGCGGAGAGCCTGCGCTGCTGGCGGTGCTGCTACGCAATCTGATCGATAATGCCATTCGCTATTCGCCATGCGGCACTTTTGTTGCCGTGACGATTAAACGTGTAGACCGGCGGATCAGGCTTACGGTCAGTGATCAGGGCCCGGGTATCCCCCCCGCAGAACGCGAAAGGGTCTTATCCCGTTTTACTCGACTGGCCGGAAACGCAGCGCCGGGCTCTGGCCTGGGGCTCTCGATTGCACTGCGTATTACACAGATTCACGGCGCCACCCTGGCGCTGCTGGATGGCCCCGGGGAGTATGGCTTAAGCGTATGCGTTGAATTTCCCGAGGTAATTGCACCGGCGCAGGTGCATCAGGGCGCATAGCTGCGCAGTCGCTGGAACAGGTTAACGAGCGCCACAGCGCTGAGCATCAGAATCATGGATCCTACAATATCGCCCGTGGCCATAGCGGCCCAGAGACGGAAGGCTTCGGCTAATGTGGGATTGGTGTAAGCAATCTCGATCGGGTTGTATGCATAGATGAGCTGGTGCAGCGTCGAGGAAAGCAGCCCTTGCGAAAACACAATCGCCATGAGGTCGCCAAAATTGAGTTCATTGAGCTCGGAGTCAATCCGTCGCCACCAGCAGATCAGACTCATCATCAGGTATGACGAAAAGGCTGAAACGGCTGCCACGATGCAGTAATTGAAGAAATCCATGGAGTTGACATGACCCATGTAACCCATAGTCGAAACAACCGAGCCCAGGAAGACACCAATAGCGCCGCGCAATCCGAAAATCAGGACGGATAACGTCCGGATGCCGGCCGGCAGGAAAATCAACGACACGCCCAGCGCGTAATCAAATACCGGGAGCTGCAATTGCAGGAGCCACATCCCGTACCAGCCGAGAAACCCGAAGAGATACGGGGTTGGGCTGGCGTTGACGATGCGCTCGACGAGATTGGTTTGATTGGCAGGCATTACGCTCATTTTAAGCCATCAAAAGGAGATTATGATGGTGGTCTTTTTGCCAAATTCAGTTGCAAACGAGGCAGTCCATTTAAATACCTTGTCCACAATGAAAAAAGCCCCATGACTCAGGATGGGGCTTTCAAGGTCATCAGTTGAAACCGATTAACCGATCCACTCCTGATACGTAACACCAGAAGCAATTAGCTCGGCAACATTGCTCTGATTCTCTGCGCTCTCCGAGAAGCAGGTCAATACATCGGCCCTCGTGAGGCTATGATCGAGTTGGCTTACCCAGTAAGTGTAACCTCCGGCGTCTGCATCACGGTCAAGTACGTTGTTGTAGAGCAGATTGACAAATTCCTCATCACTAACATTGTGGCCGTAGAGTTCTTGAAATTCATCACTCGCCACAAACGCATTGGCGACGCTATTGAGCGTGACACCGTTTTCGAGTTGGGCCATCCAGTAGCCAAGACCGGAATCATCAGACTCTCTGTCAAAAGCCGCTTTGTAGAGGCGATAAGCCTGACCGGCAAGCCCATCCGCATCCAGCGCCAGTGATACATCTGCAAAGTGAATGCGCTCCACCGATTCCAGTATATCGCTACCGTCGCGGAGTGTATTGCTATCGATTAACTGGATGCCAGCATTAGCAGCCTGTATCAGAGAATATTCATGATGATTGCCCACGTAGTAGGCCTCATCAATGTCGTTGCCACCATAGAGGTGATCGTCACCGTTTGAACCATAAAGATGATCATGTCCATCATCCCCATAGAGATCGTCATCATCATTGCCACCAAAGAGGTCATCGTCTCCATAGCCGCCACGGAGTAAATCGTTGCCAACCGCACCGTAGTAATTGTCAGATGAGGATGATCCGTTCCAAACATCATCCGAATCACTGCCGCCTTGAATCGAATTGAGGGCGACAGTGTTCACCGCAGTTGATGAAGACAGAGGAGAGTATGCCTGACTGACTTTAGTGAAAATACCATCGCCGTTAGTATCAGCATAGATGGATGTCTGAGTGAATCCATGCTCAATTTCGGTCTTGATGACCTGGCTTCCGAAGACCGACCAGGTTTCCCCGTATTCGATTCGCTCCTGCTGGGCATAACCACGTTCTATTTCAGTAATTCCGGTAATCGTGCCATTAGTGATTGCAAACTGGTAGCCGCGGGCATAGCTGTCATTTGGATTGTTTGTTGAAGTACCCGTATAGTAGTGATCATCATTATCGTACCCGCTATAGCCAGCAGACCCTGCATTGGTTGAAGTGCCGGTGTAGTGGTAACCGTCGTAGTCGCTTTCGGTATGACTCGTGCTGATGGTTCTGGTTGAGGTTTCAGTATAGTAGCGGTCATCATCGCGATCTTCATGATCGTCAACTTCATAGAGATCATCGTCATGATCATTGTCGTATTCGTGGCGGCCCATGGCGGCTCCTTTCAAAATTCTGTAGCGTGAACTTTAGCCAGCGAAAATGAAGTGAACCTGAAGATTTGAAATTAGTTCCTTCATCTTCAGGTAAGGTTTTGAAAGTATCGTTCTAGTTTTAAGACCTCATTACGCCAATGAAATTGCTCATTGTTGAAGATCAGCCCAGCCTTCTGGACGCCGTATCGGTCTACATGACACGCCAGGGCTTTGTCGTTGACCAGGCCTCAAATCTCAAGATTGCCCAGAGTTATGTGAATTCAGGTGGTTACGACGGCATTTTCCTTGATTTGGGCTTGCCGGATGGTAATGGGGCAGATTTCTTGAAGCAATTGCGTGCGGGGGGCTTTGTTGCGCCCATTATTCTTATGACAGCCAGGGATCAAATCTCAGACAGAATTAAGGGTCTGGATGCGGGCGCAGACGATTACGTCGTGAAGCCGTTTGATCTGGACGAGCTACACGCACGGTTCCATGCAGTTTTAAGGCGTTATCAGAGCGCGTCTACTTCCCTGACCAAGCTTGGCATTTTTGAGATTGACCGATCGGGGCATCGACTTCTTCGGCTGGGTGAAGAGGTTGGTTTGACGGCTAAAGAGTGGGCGTTGATCGAACGATTAACCCGCCATCCCAATGCCGTTGTACCCAAGGAATCACTGGAAGAAACTCTATATAGCATTGATCATGATGTGATGAGCAATACGCTTGAAGTGCACATCAGCCGGATTAGAAAGAAAATCGGCAAGGAGCATATCGAGACGCACAGGAATCTGGGTTATCGATTCATTGGTGCGATTCCAAATGAATAAGAGTATAGGTAAAAGGTTATTCATCCATCTTGCTGGCATGCTGCTGGTGCTGTGGGTGGCCGTTGTAGTCTCGGTTGCGTGGGTTGTTCAGTACGAAACCAATGAAATATTTGATAGCGGTCTGAAAGAAACGGCACAACGAATCCTCCCCTTGGCAAACGCGCAGCTCTCTCCCGACCCCCAAAAGCGCTTTATAGATCCGGTTCCTGATGACGAGTACTTATCCTATCAGGTAGTTAATTCCCGGAAAGAGGTGTTGCTGAGATCTAATAATGCGCCGGAAAGCTTGTACGACGTCCCCTTGGTCGCGGGCCTCTATCATTTGAACAACCAGGTTGTCTGTGTCGAAGCCAACAGGGAAAACACGCTTTTTGTAGTCATTGCGGAGAGTGCCGGGCACAGAGCCAGTACGATTAGGGATGCGCTGATATTTCTGACCTTACCCTTGGTTGTGTTGATTCCGTTTACCGGGCTTCTGGTTTGGTGGTCAGTTCGAAAAGCTCAATCGTCCATATCTTCGTTGGGCGATCAGCTGGGTGCACGAAGCAGCCATGATTTACATCCCATCGAGACGAGTGTGCTGCCTAGAGAGTTGGTTGATCTGGGTAAATCTATTAATGGCCTTATGCAACGATTAAAACTGGCGTTAGAAAGCGAGCGCAACTTTGCGGCGAATAGTGCTCATGAATTAAGAACGCCAATAGCGGCTGCCATGGCGCAGCTGGATGTTCTCAAGACAGAACTTCAGGGCGAGTCATTGCAACGGGCGTCAGAAGCAAAACGGATGCTTAAAAGATTGGAAAAAATGACTGTCAAACTTCTTCAACTGGCCAGAGCGGAGTCGGGAATAGCACTCAATCTGATTCCTGTTGAGTTAGTTGGAATCATTAGTATGGTGACCCGGGAATTTCCGCGTAGGGAAGGGCATGTTATCGACTTCATCGCGGATGCCGCAGAGTTATGGATCCAAGGTGATGTCGATGCGATTGGGATCGTTATCCAGAATCTCGCTGAGAATGCCCTTAAGTATGCAACCTCAGGATCCATAGTTCAAATTAGGTTGACCGCAGACGGAATCCTTACAATAAAGAACGATTGTGAACCTGTTCCTCACGAGAAGCTCGGGTTAATTCGTCAACGATTCGGCAGGGCTGATGAGAGCAAATCAGGCTCTGGCATTGGGCTGGCCGTTGTTGAAACAATCGTGGCTCAATGTAAGGGAACGTTTGATATAGAGTCCCCATGCGATAAAAATAACCGTGGGTTCATGGCTGTCATTAGATTCAAACCGTTCACAAAGACCTAGACTTTAAAGGATCATCTTCAAGCTCAAATGCTTTGAACGTAGCTTCTCAGAGCTGTCGACTATTGATTCTGAGATTTGGTAAACAGCTGAAATCCGATCAGTAGCGTAAGAAGGACTGTCATGGATCCCAAAGCATCGCCGGTTACCATCGCGGACCAGTTGAAAAGTGTTGCGCTGATATTGGTGTTGTCGTAGATCGGGCTAATGATTTCGCTATGATAGATAAACTGATGCAAGGTTGCCGAAAGCAAACTTTGGGTTACAACAATCCAGCTTATATTTCCGAGTGTTAGACCGGCGAGTGAAGATGGAATTTTTCGCAAGTCGCAGACAAGCCGCATGGTAAGGTAGGACGAGAATGCCGATGCTGCCGCACAAACAGTTACACTCAATGGGGAGGCCGTCATGAGCTCTGGGAAGTAGAGGAAATACGTAACTAATGACCCAATGAAGATCCCGGCAGCACCTGAAAATCCAAAGATGAGCACGGCTAGTGTTCTAATTCCTGCTGGGAAAAATGGGAGTTCAATGCCTGGAACAAAATTTAGGAATGGGCGAAATGGACCCATCTGCAACCACCATGCAAAAATCCATGCCGTTGCCCCGAGAAAATAGGGGGTCATCGAATCATTAAGCATCAACTCGAACCAGTCTTTGTCCAACAGCCCATATTGATTGGCGGTCTCACGACTTCGAACTTTGGCTACAGCAGATTGCTTAGACATTGAGCTGCGAAATCTAATCGAACTTAAGAATCTGCCTAGCACGAGATGCATATTGTTGGATCAGGCTTAAAAGCCTTTCTGTGGGAATGATGTGCTTATTTCGAGCATCCGATGCACCGTTTGAATAAGTGATCCACGCATCAGATTCGAGCTGTTTGAGCTGGAGATAGATACCCGCCCGAGAGAATCTAGGAAGGCTGTTGACCACCTCTTTGATGGTTGGGTATGCCCCCAAGATGACACTGTTAACGATGCATTCAAAAACAGCATAACCAACGGTGTTTTTGCAAAGCGGCAGGTTTTCTGCCTCCCACTTCCGGAGCTCAAAAAGTTTTGTGATCTCGTCCACGTCTGCCCTTAATGTCAGGGGTTAAGCGTAAATGCTTTGGTCGTGGAATGGTTTGGAAAATGCAGGAGAATTAGATCTATTCGTTAGACGTTTGGCTGGATCGAGCTAGATTCTTGATATTGCGATCCGTATTCTTTGAATCGTTTTCTCCACGGAGTCTTTGACAGAAACTTCCAGGCCCAGATCTCTGGCAATCGCATTTACCTTGACGGGGTTCAGTGGGATGCCCCCCTTATCTATGCCTGTGATCAAGGCTTTTGCGGCCTGATACTCCCTGGGCACT
>VEQK01000026.1 GCA_018883265.1 Rhodocyclaceae bacterium
ATTGCCTTTGCCGATTTCATTACCTACAAAGGCGAGCAGGGCGCCAAGGAAGCGGGCAAGATGCGCGCCGAGGGTAAGGAATATGTCGTGCAGGATGGTGACGTCCTCAATTTTCTCTTTAACGTCTGATACCGGGGAACTCCATGAAAAAATTCTGTGCGCTGGTATTGAGTGCCGCCCTATTGGTTCTGCCGGTTGCGCCGGCGCATGCCTTGTTCGAGAGCAAACCTGCTGCCGAACAACGCGAAGCGATTCTCAAGCAGAACGCCCAGATTATGGATCGCCTTTATCGGCTTGAACCGCATGCCAAGGAGCTGATCGACAAATCGGTTGGCTACGCCACCTTCAGTAATTTCGGCATGAAAATTCTTATTGCGGGCGGCGGTTCAGGTTCGGGCGTGGTCATGCGCAAAGCCAACCCCAAGCCGGTCTTCATGAAAATGGTAGAAGTGCAGGCCGGCCTCGGTGTGGGCATCAAGTCGTTCACGGTCATCTTTGTGTTTGAAAACGAGAAGGCGCTGAACGCTTTCGTGAATTCGGGCTGGACCTTCGGTGGTCAGGCAACGGCCGCTGCCAAATATGAGAACAAGGGCGGCGCCTATGAAGGCGCGGCGAACGTGGCTGAAGGCGTGTGGATGTACCAGCTGACCGACAACGGTCTGGCGGCGGAGATCACGGCCAAGGGCACGAAGTATTACAAGGATAGCGACCTGAATAAGTAAGTTACGCGCACCAATTAAAAAAGGCTGCCCGGCTAAAAGCCGGACAGCCTTTTCTGTTGCTGAAGCGGCGCTTAGTTCTTGATCGCTTCGACCGCGACGGTCAGTTCGGTGTCGTCGCTCACGCCCGGGGCATATTTACCCAGGCCGAAGTCGCTACGTTTGATCTGCGTCACGGCGTTGGCGCCGCAAGCATCCTTCTGGCGCATCGGGTGCACGCCACAATAAAAGTGCGTGATCTTCAGGGTAACCGGTTTGCTGATGTCACGCACGGTCAGTGTGCCCATCACTTCGCTCGGCTTGTCGCCCTTGAACTTGAAACCGGTCGATTTGAAGGTGATCGTCGGGTACACATCAGCATCAAACCAGTTGCTGCTGATCAGGTGGCTGTCAAATACGGTGCTGCCGGTATCGACCGAGGCGACCTTGATGGTGATATCGGCATTGCCGGTCTTGGCCTTCTGGTCCAGTGTGATCGTGCCGGTGGTGTCATTGAAACGGCTGCGCTGCTTGGAAAAACCCAGGTGGGTGTATTCAAAACTGGCGAAAGTGTGCGTCGGGTCGATGCTGTAGGTCGACGGTTCGGCAAATGCACCGGTGGCAAATGTGGCGGCGAGTGCGCCAATGATCAGGGTTTTTTTCATGAATGACTCCTTGGGTGGTTGGGGTTGGGGGGGGTGTTTACGGACTTGTGAGAAAAAGTTTGAGTTGAACGCTGACCTCATTGGCTACCGTATTCGTTGCCGCCCAGGGGCCCTGGCCAAGGCCGAAGTCCAGACGTTTGATGACGAGGCTGCCATCGAGTTGTGCCTGGCCGTTGGCGCTGCGGGTCAGTGTGACCGGGAACCGAACGGGCTTGGTCTGGTTGCGGATGGTCAGATCGCCGCTGAGTTCAAAGCGGTCGTTGCCGAGCGCCTTGACCTGCGTGGCGGTGAAAGTGGCCTTGGGGAATTGCTTGGCATTGAACCAGTTGGGTCCCAGTGCCTCGTCGATGGCCTCGTCAAAACCGATATCAAAACTCTGGAGATCAATCTCAGCTTTGGCCTGTGCCTGCGCGGGTTTCTCCGGGTCAAAGCGGATTTGCGCGGTGAATTTCTTGAAACTTCCCTCGGTCTTGGTGCCCATCAGCACCGGCACAAACTTGATGCTCGAACGAGCCGTGTCAACGCGATCGTACTGAATCGCCCGGGCGGGGAATGGTAAGAGGGTGCCTGCGACGAACAGTGCGCATAATGTCTTGGATATTCTCATGAGCGGTCTCCGGCCTTGCGTTGCCGCTCGGGGCGCATACGTTCCATCAGATTGTCCTTGTCGATCAGCTGGTGTTTCAGCGCCGCACCAATATGGGCAACCACGAGCACCATCAGCAGATTAGCCAGCAACCCGTGAACCTCTTTTAGCGTGGCGGCGGTTGTTTTGTCGCGTTCAATCAGATTGGGCAGGTCGAACAAGCCAAAGAAGGTCGTGGTGAACCCCTTGGCCGAGCTCATCAACCAGCCGCTCACAGGAATGGCGATCATCAGAACATAGAGCGCGATATGAACCCCGTGCGCCAGCGTGTTCTGCCAGGCCGGGCTGTTGGCTGGCAGGGGCGGCGGTGTATGGGTTAGGCGCACGGCCACACGCATGAACCAGAGCAGCGCCACGCAGACGCCGATCCATTTGTGCCAGGTAACGACCAGAATGCGGTCGGGGCCGACCGGAATGTCGCTGATGCTGATGCCGACAAAGTAAAGCGCGATGATGAGACAGGCCATTAGCCAGTGCAGGGCGATGGCAGGTCGGGCGTAACGAAGGGTGGGTGACATAACGGGTTGGTGGTGCGTTGTATGAGATGGCATAGTGCGTCATTATGAGACGGCTATTGTTCGAAGCATATGAAACCACTATTCGAAATTTATGAACAGTGTGTCTGAACCGGTTACCCTGTCACGGCGGGTCGGGCGTTTCGCGCCCTCGCCGACCGGGCCGCTGCATCTGGGTTCGCTGGTCGCGGCCGCGGGCAGTTATCTGGATGCTCGCACAACGGGCGGACAATGGCTGCTCCGCATTGAAGATGTGGATCGGCCACGCAGCGTGCCGGGCATGGTCGACACCCAGCTGTCGGCGCTGGACGCCTACGGCTTCGAATGGGCGGGTGAGGTGCTCCGGCAATCCGAACGCTCGGCGATTTATCAGGCGACGCTGGATTCGCTGATTGCGCAGGGCCTTGCCTATCCCTGTCACTGCACCCGCAGCCAGATTGCCGGTGTACCAGGGGCGCGCCGTGGGATTGACGGCGTCATCTATCCGGGTACTTGCGCTGCTTGGGCGCCCGGTGACCCGGTGCCCGCCACTGCGGCCTGGCGATTCCGTGTCCCTGGAGGCATTTTCAGATTCAGGGATCGGATTCGTGGCCACATTGCCCAGAATCTTGTTGATGAGGTGGGCGATTTCCCACTCCTGCGTGCCGACGGTTGCTTTACCTATCAACTGGCTGTTGTGGTCGATGATCTGGCGCAGGGTGTCACGGACATTGTGCGTGGCGCTGATCTCGTCGATTCGTCGCCACGGCAGATGGCACTTATTCAGGCCCTGGGTGGTGCTGTGCCCACCTACGCCCACCTACCGGTTGTGATCAACGCGGCGGGAGAGAAGCTCTCCAAACAGACCCGCGCCGAGCCGATCCCGGTCGATGGCGAAGCGCAACGGGTGCCGATGTTATGGCAGGCGCTGGCGTTTCTGGGGCAACAGCCGCCGGCAGAACTCAGGCGTTCAACGCAGCGGGAGCTATGGGCCTGGGCATTGGCCCATTGGCAGATCGCGCGTGTGCCGGGCGGCTCGGGTGCACCAGCGGCCTAGTAGTTATTACCGTACCCGGTGAGACTGAGTAACCGGAAGAGCAGTCGGGCGCTGAAGCCCCGCAGGAGGCGGTAAAGGCCGGGTTGAGCCGCCCATGCCGAGGGCGTGATCTCACGACTGTGGGCGCCAATCGCTTCATCGATCCGGTGTTGTAGATTGCGCGAGAAACCTGTGTCGCGAATCACGATATTCGCTTCCCGGGCAACGAGCAATGAAAAGGGGTCCAGATTAGCCGAGCCTACGGTGGACCAGGCCTGATCAATCACTGCCGCCTTGGCGTGGAGAAATCCGGGACGGTATTCGTAAATCCGGATCTGATGCGCCAGTAGTCTGCTGTAGAGCGCCTGGGAGGCGTAATGCTGGAGCCGGTACTCGACCCGGCCCTGCAGCAGCAGTGTGATTCGGACACCGCGTCGGGCTGCATCCAGTAGCGCATGAAGAATGTTCTGGCTGGGAATAAAGTAGGCCATCGCCAGTGTGATGGACTCACGGGCCTGGCGAATCGCTCTTAGGTAGGCTTGCTCGATCGTACGCCGATGCATCAGATTGTCACGCAGGGCGAGTGCGGCATGGAGCGACCCAGCGTGCTGTGTATGAAGGAGGGTAGGCGTAGCGGGGGGTAGATGTTTCAGGGAGTCGCGCAGGCGTATCCGGTTGAGCGCCACCCATTGGCGGTCGATGGCGTGGCCAATCGGCTCGATGAGCGGTCCTTCGATGCGCACCGCAAAATCCAGTCTGACCGAGGATGTGTTGCCGGTGGCATCGTCAATGATGTTGATACCACCGGCAAACGCCGTTCTGCCGTCGATCAGCGCCAGCTTGCGGTGCATCCGGCACAGGCGGGAGCGCTGAAGCGAGAGAAGGTGGCGGAATAAGTGGTGTTCCGGGCGAAAGACACGTAATTGCACACCGGCCTGTTCCAGCGCCGGACGATGGCGCCGTTCGATATTGCGTGCGCCGAATCCATCGACGACTACCCGCACATCCACACCGCGGTGCGCCGCCTGGCAAAGCGCTGCCGTGACGGCATGTCCTATGGCGTCATCGGCGTAAAGATAGGTTTCGAGGCGGATGCTCTCTCGGGCGCTGTGGAGCGCCCCAAGCAGTGCTGCAAAATAATCGGCACCGTTACAGAGCAGGTCGACCCGGTTCCCGCCCAGGTAATGCAGTGTGGGATGGAGCGCCTGAAAAAGCCGACTGCGCAGCGTCATGGGATCTAGTCGGTCAGAACAAGCTCGCAACGCAATGCGGCATGATCGGAAATCTTGGACCATCCCGCGCCGTAGTGGACGTCGGCGCGCACAGCCCGCAGCCCGCGGACGTAGATCCGGTCAAGTCGCAGCATCGGCAGGGCGACGGGAAAGCTCCGGGCGGGCCGCCCGGACAACTGGTGAAACACTTCAGTCAGTTCGAGTCGTTCGGCCAGATGTTCGCTGGCGTGATTGCGCCAGTCATTGAAATCACCGGCAATGATCAGCGGCTGATCATGTGGCACCAGCCGGTCGATTTCTTCGGCCAGTGCCGCCATCTGCCATTTGCGGGAACGTGCAAAGAGCGAGAGGTGCGCGCAAACGCAATGAACGATTTTTCCATGCCAGATGATCTGGGTATGAAGCAGGCCACGACGCTCAAAGCTCAGGTGCGTCACATCCTGATTATGGCTGCGTTCAATCGGGTAGCGCGAGAGGATCGCATTGCCGTGATGGCCGTGATCGTACAACACGTTCTGACCGTAGGCGGACGCCCAGACCGAATCCGCCAGGAATTCATGCTGTGGTTGGCTCGGCCAATTCGAATGTCTGGCCGCGTGCTGCTGATGCAGGCCCTGAACCTCCTGCAGAAAAACCAGATCCGGGTTCAGGGTGCGGAGTCGATCCCGCAAATCGTGCACCGTGACTCGCCGGTTGAATTGCGACAGTCCCTTGTGGATGTTGTACGTAACCAGAGAGAGCGTATCGGACATGGTTGGTCCCGCACCCGTCGCGCGGGGGCGGTCTCAGGAAATCGCCAGCATCCGATCCATGGCCAGCTTGGCCGAGGCCGTCTGCCCTTCGGGCACGCGAATGGCGTTAACGACATGGCCGTCGACCAGATTCTCCAGGGTCCAGGCCAGGTGCTGCGGATCGATACGTTGCATGGTCGAACACATGCACACGGTGGGCGACATGAACTGCACGACCTTGCCTTCGGGCGCCACCTCGCGGGCGAGACGCTCGACCAGATTCAGTTCGGTGCCCACCAGCCAGCGCGTGCCGGTCGGGGCCTCCTTGATGATCTTGACTATGTATTCGGTCGAGCCGATGTAATCCGATGCCGCGCAGACTTCGAACGAGCATTCCGGATGCGAGATGACCTTGCCGTCCGGATGTTTGGCGCGAAATGCCTCGATGTGCGATGGCTGGAACATCTGGTGAACCGAACAATGACCCTTCCAGAGCAGAATGCGCGCCTTGCGAATCTGCTCCTGGGTCAGGCCACCGCGCGGCTGGTCCGGATCCCACACCGCCATCTCATCGAGCGGGACACCCATCGTATGACCGGTCCAGCGACCCAGATGCTGATCGGGGAAAAACAGTACCTTTGGGCGTTGCTCGAAAGCCCACTTCAGAATGACTGGCGCATTCGACGAGGTGCAGACAATACCGCCGCGGTCGCCGCAGAATGCTTTGAGGTCTGCGGCCGAATTGATATAAGTGATGGGCGTGACCTGGTTCGCCGGGTCTTCGCCGAGCGCTGCCGTGAGTTCGCGCCAGCAGCGCTCGACTTTAGTCAGGTTGGCCATATCGGCCATCGAACAACCGGCCGCCAGATCCGGAAGAATGGCCGTCTGATTCGGCTTGGTCATCATGTCGGCGACTTCGGCCATGAAGTGCACGCCACAGAACACAATGTATTCGGCGTCGGTTTGGCTGGCCAGCCGCGACAATTTCAGGGAGTCGCCCGTCAGATCGGCATGCTGATAGACATCGGCGCGCTGGTAATGATGACAGAGTAATACAGCTTTGTCGCCGAGCTGCTTACGGGCCGCGTTGATGCGTTCCTGACAGGCGTTGTCGGAGAGCTCACGGTAATCTTCAAAATCTCGCATGGTCGTTTTATTTGTCCGGGTCATCCCTGATACCAAGGCAGGCCGTGAAAGCGCCAGCCGCCCAGATTGCCACGATGGTTCTGCGCATCCTTGTCACCCTCAAAGCCTTCGAGAATGTTGTAGGCGGCGCTGAAACCGGCGTCAATGGCTGCGCTGGCGGCACTGCGCGAGCGTACGCCGCTGCGGCACAGGAAGAGCACGAGTGCATTGCGATCCACCCGGCGCGTCAGTTCGCTCATGAAGTTGGGGTTACGCGTCATCTCCGGGTATTGCACCCAGTCGATCTCGATGGCGCCCGGTACGCGGCCGACCCAGTCCCACTCGGCCTGGGTGCGCACATCGACGATGACGGCGCTAGGGGAATGCTGCAGCAATTCGTAGGCCTCAGCCGGCGTTACTTCGCCACTGAAGTTGAATCCTTGTTGTTCGGCACGTTCACGGGCACGGTTCAGAATGTCGCTGATGCTGCTCATAATGAATTTTTGATGAAACCGAAGAGTTGGCAAAGCGGCAAGCCGGGGCTGCCGACAGATTGGCGATAGAATGACCGGTTAGGCCACTGTCAGTGGCGAGTATACGCGGCCCACGCGGCGAGCGGAATCGCTAGACGGGTCGTTAAAGTAAAGAGAGGAAAGCTATGTCGCTGGGAGGTCATCATGCGGGGCACTCGCATGCCGGGCACGCCCATGGTCAACATGGCCAGACGGCGCTGATTGATGCGCTGACCGGCGCGCACGCCAGCGCCGAAGCCAACCAGTTGGTGCGCCGTTCGGTCAATGTCAGCATGGGCGTCAATGTGGGGTTGTCTTTTGCCCAGATCGTTGTGGGCTGGCTGGCGAATTCACACAGTCTGCTGGTGGATGGCTTCCATTCTTTTTCTGATCTGCTGTCGGATTTTCTGGTGCTGTTTGTTGCCCGTCACAGCGGACGCGCAGCCGATGACAGCCATCCCTATGGCCACGCCCGTCTGGAAACGCTGGCGACGCTCATTCTCGGGTTGATGCTGGTCGCAATCGGTGCCGGATTTCTTTACAGCGCGGGTGAAAAGGCCATGCATCTCGGCGAGTCACCCCCGGTGGGCATGACAGCCCTGTATGTCGCGCTCGGTGCGCTCGCCGCCAAAGAATGGCTGTTTCGCTACATGTTACGCGCCGCCAAGAAAGCCAATTCGGCCATGCTGATTGCTAACGCCTGGCATTCCCGTTCGGATGCTGCATCGTCGCTGGTGGTGGCGATCGGTATCGGCGGCACGCTGATGGGCTTTATTTATGCCGACCTGCTGGCGGCCGCCATCGTTGGTGCGCTCATTATCAAGATGGGCTGGGAGTTCTCGCGCGGTGCGCTCGAAGAACTGGTCGATCAGGGCGCCGATGCGGCCATGACCGAAGAAATTCGCGCCAGGATTCGTCAGACCCCCGGCGTACTCGATCTGCACGATTTGCGGACGCGCCGGATGGCGGATCGTATTCTGGTCGATGCGCACGTCCATGTGGCGCCGCGCATCAGCGTGTCCGAAGGGCACCGCGTCGCCGAACATGTGCGGGCGAACGTCCGGCGGTCATGTCCCCAGGTCCTGGATGTGCTAGTCCACATCGATCCTGAAGACGATAGTCTGGCCCATGTCACCGATGGCGAGGCGGATCTGTCCCGTGAACGCCTGGAGGCATGGGTTGCCAGCGAAGCTGAACGCATCTGGGGGCATTCGGCGCTGGCGCCCGAGCGCGTGCAGCTGCACTATTTGAATGGCCAGGTTGAAGTCGAAGTCATGCTGCCGCCGGCGCCTGATGATCTGCCGGAGCCTCTGGTGATTGAAGATGGGGTGCGTGCGCTGGAAAAAGCGGCTGTCATGGCGGGCTTACCCTTGCAGCGCTGGACGGTTTATCGGCGACTGAGCGGCGACTGAGCGCCGAGTGAACGGCGAGTGAACGGCGAGTGGGTTGGCAGCAGGCGGAAATCCGGATCGCCCGTAGTTAGAGCATCCGGTCAGGCCAGAATTTTTGTGCACCAGTTTGGTGTGCACACGATTGGTGCGCAAATGGAGCGACTGCACTAGAATGGTGCAAACTGGGAGGCGGCGCCATCGAGCAGCCTCAAAAGGCCATAGCGGCGTGCATTTGGGCGAGGGGTTGTCGTATCATTGTTGGCATGGATCCTGCTTTTAGCAGAACAGGTTTTTTTGTTTTATGAATGTCTCGGCCGCTTTGGCGGTCCCCTATTAGGAGAGCTGTTATGACCACCGTGCAAGACGTCCTGAAGCTGGTCAAGGACAACGACGTTAAGTACGTCGACTTCCGTTTCACCGATACCCGTGGCAAGGAGCAGCACGTTGGCGTGCCGATCAGCCAGTTCAACGAAGAAAAGTTCGAAGAAGGTCAGGCCTTTGATGGTTCGTCGATCGCCGGTTGGAAGGGCATTCAGGCCTCCGACATGCTGCTGATTCCGGACCCGGCATCGGCCTACATTGATCCGTTCTATGACGAAACCACCCTGGTACTGACCTGTGATGTGGTTGAGCCGACCGACGGCAAGGGCTACGACCGCGACCCGCGTTCGATCGCCAAGCGCGCCGAAGCCTACCTGAAGAGCTCGGGCATTGGTGACACCGCATTCTTTGGTCCGGAACCCGAATTCTTTATTTTTGATTCGGTCGAGTGGAAAACCGACATGTCGGGCACCTTCGTGAAGATCTTCTCGGAAGAAGCGGCCTGGTCGTCGGATGCCAAGATCGAAGGCGGCAACACCGGCCATCGTCCGGGTGTTAAGGGCGGTTACTTCCCGGTTGCTCCGGTCGATAGCTTCAACGATATCCGTACTGCCATGTGTAACGCCATGGAAGCTTGCGGCGTCGAAGTCGAAGTGCACCACCACGAAGTGGCCACGGCCGGTCAGAACGAAATCGGTACCAAGTTCGACACCCTGGTGCGTCGCGCCGACAAGACCCAGGTCCTGAAGTACGTGGTGCTGAACGTCGCACACCAGTACGGTAAGACCGCCACCTTCATGCCGAAGCCGATCGTTGGCGACAACGGTTCGGGTATGCACGTGCACCAGTCGATCTGGAAGGACGGCAAGAACCTGTTCGCCGGTGACCAGTACGCCGGCCTGTCGGAAACCGCCCTGTACTACATCGGCGGCATCATCAAGCACGCCAAGGCCCTGAACGCCATCACCAACCCGGGTACCAACTCATACAAGCGCCTGGTCCCGCACTACGAAGCACCGGTGAAGCTGGCTTACTCGGCCAAGAATCGTTCGGCTTCGATCCGTATTCCGTTCGTGGCTTCGACCAAGGCGCGTCGTATCGAAACACGTTTCCCGGATCCGATCGCCAACCCGTACCTGTGCTTCGCAGCGCTGCTGATGGCCGGTCTGGATGGTATCCAGAACAAGATCCACCCGGGCGATCCGGCGGATAAGAACCTGTATGATCTGCCGCCAGAAGAGGATGCAAAGATCCCGACCGTTTGCGCCAGCCTCGACGAAGCCCTGGACGCACTGAAGGCCGACCACGAGTTCCTGACTCGCGGTGGCGTCTTCTCGAAGGACTGGATCGACTCGTTCATCGCGCTGAAGATGGAAGAAGTCAATCGTGTGCGTATGACCACGCACCCGGTTGAGTTCGAGATGTACTACTCGTGCTAACCCGCGACACATTGCAGAGCCGTTAGGCGAACGCAAGAAGGAGGGACGGTTCGCCGTCCCTCTTTTGTTTCAAGCGCCAACACAGAGAACCATGAACGCCAAGGCGACTCCCATTACAGCAACAACAGCAACACCGATCCGCTACGCGGGTCTTGAGCTGTTGTCTTCTGCTGCCGTCGTACTCGACCGGTCGCAACACATCGTTTATCTGAATCCCGCCGCCGAAAATCTGTTGCGCATCAGCCAGCGGGCGGCGCTGGGACGCGAGCTATTCCAGGTCATCGGGGTGACGCCCGAGCTGGTCAGTGCCATCATGAAGTCGTTAAGCAATAAATGGGGCTATAGCGGGCAGAACATCCAGATCGAACGGGGTGATGACGTATTTCACGTGGATTGCACCGTGACGCCGTTGGACGAGACCGAAGGTGGTTTGCTCATCGAGCTGCGCCCGGTCGATCAGCAGCTACGCGCGCGACGCGAAGAGCGACTGATCGAACTGCAGCTCCGTCACCGCGAACTGATGCGCAATCTGGCACATGAAATCAAAAACCCGCTCGGCGGTATTCGTGGCGCCGCCCAGTTGCTCGAACACGAACTGCCCAATCCGGCATTGCGCGAATATACCCAGGTCATCATCAAAGAGACGGATCGTCTGCAGGATCTGATGCAGCGGTTATTGCAGCCGCACCAGGGCATGCAACCGGCGCCGACGAACATTCACGAGATTCTCGAACGTGTGCGCAGTCTGGTGCTGGCCGAGTTTCCCAAAACGCTCACCGTACGCCGTGATTACGACACCAGCCTGCCCGAGATTACGGCTGATCGCGAACAACTCATTCAGGCTGTGCTTAATATTGCCCGTAACGCTGCGCAGGCCATGGCAGCGAGTCCGGAGCACGGTGGGCAAATCACCCTGCGTACGCGGGCGGTGCGCCAGGTGACGCTGCTCAAACATCGCTGGAAGCTGGCGATCGAACTGCAGGTTATCGACAACGGCCCCGGCATTCCGCGCAGTATTCTGGATCGCATGTTTTATCCGCTCGTTTCTGGCCGCGAGGGCGGTACGGGCCTGGGGCTGACCATCGCCCAGAGTTTTGTTCAGCAGCATCAGGGCACCATCGAATGCGAAAGTCGGCCGGGACAGACGCAATTCATTATCCGGTTGCCGGTCGCTTAGGGCGTGCACGTGACAAACAGGCACGGTATTTGCTCAGTACTCGGCTATATCAATGACCGGGATGCTAAATGGCTGACGGGTGCATCAGGGAGACACCGATTATGAAGTCCGTCTGGATTGTTGACGATGACCAATCCATCCGCTGGGTGCTTGAAAAGGCACTGGGCCGTTCGGGTATTTCGCACCGCAGCTTTGATCACGCCAATGATGTCATCAATGCGCTGGAGGCGGGTGATCCACCACCGCAGGTCCTGATTTCGGACATCCGTATGCCGGGCCCCTCTGGGCTTGATCTGCTGGCACGTATCAAGGCCCTACTGCCCGATTTGCCTGTCATCATCATGACGGCCTATTCCGATCTGGAGAGCGCCGTTGCCGCCTTCCAGGGCGGCGCGTTCGAATATCTGGCCAAGCCTTTTGATGTGGATCAGGCCATCGCCCTGATCCAGCGGGCCATGGCGCAATCGACCAGGCCCTTGCCGAGCATGACGGAAGAGGTCGGCGTACCGGAAATCCAGGGACACGCGCCGGCCATGCAGGAAGTCTTTCGCGCCATTGGCCGGCTATCGAACTCGAGCGCCACCGTGCTCATCACCGGGGAATCCGGTTCCGGAAAGGAGCTTGTCGCAAGGGCCTTGCACCGGCACAGTCCCCGTGCGAAGAAACCGTTTATCGCCATCAACACAGCCGCCATTCCACGCGATCTACTGGAGTCCGAACTGTTCGGTCACGAGCGCGGCGCTTTCACCGGTGCGGCCACCCAGCGTCGCGGGCGATTTGAAGAAGCGGACGGCGGTACCCTGTTCCTCGATGAAATCGGCGACATGCCCGCCGAACTTCAGACGCGACTCTTACGGGTGCTCTCCGATGGCAATTACTACCGGGTAGGGGGTCACCAGTCGATCAAATCGAATGTGCGCGTGATCGCGGCGACGCATCAGAATCTGGAGGAGCGGGTGCGCCAGGGGCTATTTCGCGAGGATCTGTTTCATCGGTTGAACGTGATCCGCTTGCGTTTGCCACCGTTGAAGGAACGCCGTGAAGATATCCCCGACCTCGCGATGCATTTCCTGGCCAAGAGCGCCAGAGAACTCGGCGTCGAAGTGAAACAACTCACGCCGCCGGCGATGACGTATCTGACCACGCTGCCGTTTCCGGGTAATGTGCGTCAACTTGAAAATCTCTGTCACTGGCTGACCGTTATGGCGCCGGGGCAGGTTGTGGATCTGAATGATCTTCCGCCAGAGCTCCGCCAGGAAGCACCGCTTGAAAGCGTGGCGCAGCCGTCGATTGTGGCGATGCCCGCGACGCCGCTTGGCGGCCAGGCACCGACGGCTGTGCATGCGGGGTCCGAGCAATGGACGGCGCTGCTGGCACAGAAAGTGGATACGCTCCTCCTCGCAGCGAATCCGGCGCAACCCGGAGGCAGCGACGTGCATGCCCGCCTGATGCAGCTCTTTGAGCGAACCCTGATCGAACGGGCGCTGCATCGAACGGGAGGTCGCCGAATCGAGGCCGCGCAGTTACTGGGGATTGGTCGTAATACAATTACCCGCAAGATTCAGGAACTGGGCCTCGACGAGGATGTACCCGCAAAATCCCCACCCCTTTCAGATCCAACGGTTTGAGACCTGCGACTCCACCAACCACCGGTTGCTGGAAGCCGCAGAGGCAGGGGCGTCGAATGGTCTGGTGTATGTCACACGTCAACAGCTGGCGGGCCGGGGCCGTCGTGGCCGACAGTGGATCGCGTCACCCGGCACCAGCCTGACCTGCTCGTTGCTTTGGGTATTCCCACCGGATCCTGCCCGGTTGCAGGGGCTCTCGCTACTGGTGGGCCTGGCTGTCGTACGTGCTCTGGAAACCCGGGCAGGCGCGATTAGAAAACCCGGTATTACTCTGGGTCTCAAATGGCCGAACGATCTCCTGATCCGTCGTTCTGACGGAACTGACGCGAAAGCGGGCGGTATTCTTATCGAATCAGCCATGCGTCGTGGGGTTGCCGGGGCGCGTGAACTGGCCGTGGTGATCGGTATCGGCTTGAATTGCATACCCGATACGTCCGTCTCCGACGCTGTTGATTATCAGCCAGTCGGTGCCTTGTCCGAATTGTTTGCGGATCCAGTGACACCGGACACGGTGCTTCAGCCGATCCTCGAAACGCTGACGCAGATGCTGGGTGATTTTGCCGTCACCGGTTTTGCGCCCTATGCCGAGGCCTGGAATGCACACAATCTCTGGCAGGGCCAGCCGGTCGAGATTCGCGAAGACAACAAAGTGCTGTTGCAGGGCCGTTGTGAGGGTGTGGCGGTCAGTGGGGCGCTGCGCGTCTCGACGCCAAGCAGTGTTGAAGAGGTCATTAGCGGCGATGTCAGCTTGCGCAGGGTATAGTTTCGCATCATGAATCTCCTGCTTGACTTTGGCAATACGCGACTGAAATGGGGGCTGACCGAAGCCGGTGGCGCTGTTACGGCATCACGGCTTGCTGCGCGCGGATCCGTCGATTACACCGCCGAAGCGCTGGCCGCCTGGGTAGTTAATCTTCCGCTGCGCCAAGTCCATCAGATCCGTTATGCCAGCGTCGTTGATTCCAGCCGGGAGCAGCAGGTGTTGTCTCACTTGCCAACCACATTAATGCGCCAGCGTATTGAAGTGGCGCCCGTCGCCGGAAAACTGCTTAACGCCTATGCCAGTCAGGAAACGCTGGGTGTGGATCGCTGGCTGGCCGCGATTGGCGCCTGGACCTCCGTGGGTAAAGCCTGTCTGGTGATCGGTGCGGGAACAGCGACCACGGTGGATCTGATCGAAACCGCGCAAGAAACCGGGCATGGGATATACCGTGGCGGTTTGATTCTGCCCGGTATCGACCTGATGCATCAGGCATTACATCAGGGGACAGCACGTTTACCGGATACGCCCGGGCGTTATCGGTGCGCGCCCGATGTGGCAGATAACACGGCGGATGCCATCACCAGTGGCATCTTCGAAGCGACCTGTGGCGCCATCGAACGTATGGGACGCCGGTTGCCGAATGACGCCCCCTGGTTGCTGACCGGCGGTCATGCGGTTGCGTTGTCACACGTTTTGGCGGGCCGGGCGGCAGTCATGAATGACCTGGTGCTTGAAGGGCTGGCCTCGGGGGCTTGCTAGACCTCGATCAATGGCAGCGTGGCAACGTGGCCGCGTAAGGAACGTTTGGCCTGCCGCCAGTCGGGAATCATGGTTTCCACCACCGCCCAGAAACGTGGGCTGTGGTTCATTTCTTTCAGATGGGCCAGTTCGTGGGCGACGACGTAATCGATCATCGGCAGCGGGAGATGAATCAGCCGCCAGTTGAGTCGGATATGCCCGCGGTTGTTGCAGCTACCCCAGCGCGTTTTGGCCTGCGTTAAGGCCAGCGTGGGCATGGCAACGCCGAGCTGCCCGGCATAATGCGCGACACGTTTCTCGAAACAGATCATAGCCTGCTCACGCAGCCAGAGCACCAGCGCGCGATGATTCGCCGCGATGTCGCGGGGGTCATGGGTCGATAAGAGAAGCTGCCCATCAACCAGTTCCAGCCGTGGCTTGCGCAAGGTATGCGACCGGGTCATCACGGGCACGGGGGCGCCCAGGTACGGGAGGGGTTCCTCAGCAACGATCGTCCAGCCACGATGCAGACGTACATCACGCCACTCGTCGAGCTTTTTAAGAATCCAGTCCTCGTGCGTATGGATCAGCGTCTCGACTTCGCGCAACGTGGTTCGCATCGGGCCGAGAACACGTAGTCCGCGATGATCGATGTTCAGACTCAGGCTGCGTCGCGGGCGACGCCTGATCGTATAGGGCACGATGCGGTCGGAGAGCGCAATGCTACGCGCCTGTTCCTCAGGCGGCTCACTCCGGGGAGCATTACCGAACAGCAGGAAGTTCGCCCATCGCATCACGGATCCAGGTTTCCACGCGTTGGTTCAATTCTGCGTCGCTCAAGCCCTTCGGGTCAATGGCTGGCCCGAAACGAACCGTAATGGTCCCCGGTCGCTTGACGAAAGCGTTACGCGGCCACAACTCACCGGCATTGTGTGCAACGGGGATCACCGCTGCGCCCGTTCGTGTCGCCAGATGTGCGCCACCCGCCTTGAATCTGCCCATTTTGCCCGGTGCGACGCGGGTGCCCTCCGGGAAGATGATGATCGACAAACCTTCGCTGAGACGTTTCTGGCCCTGGCTCACAATTTTTTCCAGGGCGGATTTGCCGGAGCTGCGATCGATCCAGATCATGCGCAAACCCCACAGCGCCCAGCCAAAGAACGGGATATAGAGCAACTCACGCTTCAGCACAAAGACGGCAGGCGGCGTCCATACCTGAAGTGCGACCGTTTCCCAGGCCGATTGGTGCTTGGAAAGATAGATGGCGGGGCTATCCGGAATGTGTTCACGCCCCTGAACGACCGTGCGGATTTCAAGCACCTGGCGTGTCATCCCCATGAAACCGGCACGCCAAAGATCGCAGACCGCGTAGCAACTGCGAAAACGTGCATTGGGCGGCAGCACATAGGTGCAGAGTACAAGAACACCGCAGAACACAGTCCAGATCGCCAGCAGCAGGCTGAACAGGGTCGAGCGCAGATAGATCATGAAGCGTTACTTGCTGCCAGCTTTGCCCAGCAGCGCGTTGACGGCGGCCGCGAGGTTGTCGTGAATGGTTGTGCCCTCGGGTAGATTGCCTTCGGCAATCGTTTTTTCGCCCTTGCCGGTACGTACCAGCATCGGCATGCAACCGGCGGCACTGCCGGCCTGCAGGTCACGTAGCGAGTCACCGATCGCCGGCACACCTTGCAGGTCGATGTTGTAGACCTTGGCGATGCGCTCGAACATCCCGGGCTTGGGTTTGCGGCAATGACACTTTTCATCCGCCGTATGCGGACAATAGAAGATGGCGTCGACACGGCCACCTACTGCTGCCAGATGTTTGTGCATCTTTTCATGCATGGCGTTGAGCGTATCCATATCGAACAGGCCACGCCCGATGCCCGACTGATTCGTTGCCACAACGACCCGGTAGCCGGCCTGATTCAGGCGTGCGATGGCTTCGAGGCTGCCCTCAATCGGTTTCCATTCGGCGGGCGACTTGATGTACAAGGCCGAATCGATATTGATGACGCCGTCGCGATCGAGAATGATGGTCTTCATGAAGCGTCGATGTCCAGAATGGTCAGACAGCCAGACGTGCGATGTCGGCGACCGCATTCATCTGGTCTGACAGCGTTTTAAGCAATGCCAGACGATTCTGGCGGATCTTGGCATCTTCCGCCATCACCATGACATCTTCGAAGAAGGCATCGACGCTGGCGCGAACCTGGGCCAGCGCCATCAGGGCATCGGCATAGGCCTCGGCCTGCATGGCATCGGCAATGGTCGGCGCCAGGGCCGTGACCTTATCGTAGAGTGCCTTTTCCGGGGCTTCCGTGAGCAGCGTGCTGTTCGGGGCTCCCAGAGTCGATACGTCGTCGACCTTCTTGAGCAGGTTGCCGATGCGCTTATTGGCGGCCGCCAGCGCCAGCGCGTCAGGTTGCGCGGTGAACTCGCGCACGGCCGCCAGACGTGCCGGGACGCGATCGATGCGCGCCGGATTGAGACCCAGCACCGCCTCGACCACATCCTGCGGCTCTCCCTGATCCTTGAGCAGATTGCGCAGGCGGTCGGTAATAAAGGCCAGCAAGGCCGGTTCGAAATCCGGTTGCAGCACGCCCGCCGGGAAAGTGCCGGCTGACCACTGGATGAGTTGTGGCAGTTCCAGCGGCAGCTGGCGCTCCATCAGCAGGCGCAGCACACCCAGTGCAGCGCGGCGCAGACCGAAGGGGTCTCTATCGCCAGTCGGTTTTTCGCCGATCCCGAAAAAACCGACCAGCGTATCCAGCTTGTCGGCCAATGCGACCGCACAACCGACATTGTTCGACGGCAGCGCGTCGCCGGCAAAACGCGGGCGATAATGATCCGCGATCGCTTCCGCCACATCGGCTGCCTCGCCGTCATGCTGGGCATAGTAACGCCCCATGATGCCTTGCAGCTCCGGGAACTCGCCGACCATATCTGTCACCAGATCCGCTTTGGCCAGTTCGGCAGCACGTGCCACATGCGTGGTGTCTGCACTGATGGCATGACCGATCTGGGTCGCCAGATTCTGCACGCGCAGCAGACGATCCAGCTGCGTGCCCAGCTTATTGTGATAGACCACGTTACCCAGCTTGGCGATGCGTGAAGCCAGCGGCTCCTTGCGATCCTGTGTGAAGAAGAAGCGGGCGTCCGACAAGCGCGGACGCACAACCCGCTGGTTGCCGCCGATGATGTGCCTGGGATCAGCCACCTGCATGTTCGACACAATCAGAAACTGGTTGCGTAGCTTGCCGGTGTTGTCGAGCAGCGGGAAGTACTTCTGGTTCTGCTGCATGGTCAGAATCAGACATTCCTGCGGGACTTCGAGAAACTCGGGTTCGAATTCACCAACATAAATCACCGGCCATTCGACCAGTGCCGTGACTTCATCGAGCAGGCCATCGGCCTGATTGATCTGGGCGCCGAGCGCCTGGGCCTGGGCGGCCAGGTTTGCACCAATGGTGCCGCGGCGTTCCGAATAATCGGCAACGACCTTACCTTCGCGCCGCAGCGTTTCGGCGTAGGCATCGGCATCGGGAATCGTGATCAGGCCTCTCGACAGGAAGCGGTGGCCCAGGGTCTGCTGACGTGACTGCAGGCCCAGGACCTCACCCGGGATCAGCTGGTCGCCGTGCAGCTGGATTAGACCATGCACGGGCCGGACAAACTGGACATCCGAATCGCCCCAGCGCATGACCTTCGGGATTGGCAGCTTCTTGAGCGCGTCACCGACAATGCCGCTCAATACGTCGGCGAGTTGGGCGCCTGTCACCGCCATGGTGTAGAAGAAGGTTTCGGACTTACCGTCCATACGCTTCGTAAACTTCGGCAGTTCGCTGGCGGCAATACCCTTCGACTCCAGTTTCTTGAGCAGTGCCGGCGACGGTTGACCGTCAGCGCCAAGCGCCACACTAACTGGCATTAGCTTTTCTTCAACTTCCTGGTCGGGTGCCAGCGAGAGTACGTGTGGAATCAGCACCGCCAGACGGCGCGGCGTGGCAAACCACTGGTAGGCCACATTCTCGGCCACCAGCTTCTTCTGGACGAGGCCGGCAAACACACCGGCCGAGAACACTTCACCGAAGCGCGCCAGTGCTTTAGGCGGCAGTTCTTCAGTCAGCAGCTCAACGAGCAGCGAGGCGGTCACAGGGGTCTTGGCCTGACTCATTACGCGACCTCCTTGTTGGTGGCATCGCACATCGGGAACCCGAGTGCATCACGACTGTCGTAATAGGCTTGCGCCACCTGACGCGCCAGCGCGCGAACGCGGCCAATGTAGGCGGCGCGCTCAGTCACCGAAATAGCGCCTCGGGCATCGAGCATATTAAAGTTGTGCGAGCACTTCATGACCTGTTCGAAAGCCGGTAGTGGCAGGCCGATTTCCATCAGACGCTTGGCTTCCGCTTCATGGTCCGAGAAATGGCGGAACAGCATATCGACCTGGGCGTATTCAAAATTGTAAGTCGATTGTTCCACTTCGTTCTGGTGGAACACGTCGCCGTAGGTCACGACCTGATCGCCGTTTTTGGCCCAGACCAGGTCGTACACATTCTCGACGCCTTGCAGATACATCGCCAGGCGCTCCAGGCCGTAGGTAATTTCGCCAAGCACCGGTTTGCAGGTGAGTGAACCCACTTCCTGGAAGTAGGTGAACTGCGTCACTTCCATGCCGTCCAGCCAGACTTCCCAGCCCAGGCCCCAGGCGCCCAATGTCGGTGACTCCCAGTCGTCTTCCACAAAGCGGATGTCGTGCTCTTCGGTATTGATGCCCAGCGCGCGCAACGAATCGATGTACAGATCCATGATGTTCGCCGGCGATGGCTTGAGCACGACCTGATACTGGTAGTAGTGCTGAAGACGGTTCGGGTTTTCACCATAACGGCCGTCCTTTGGACGGCGCGACGGTTGCACGTAGGCAGCGTTCCAGGGTTCCGGACCAATGGCACGAAGGAAGGTGGCGGTGTGAAAGGTACCCGCGCCGACTTCAATGTCGTAGGGCTGTAGCAGTACGCAGCCGTGGCGGTTCCAGAATTCCTGCAGACGCAGAATGACGTCCTGAAAGGTCAGCATGTTGTTATCCGAAGCAAGGATGGGCGCGGCGTTTGCGCCCGGTTAAAACCAGAGCCCCTGATTTTACGGGTTTTTTGGCCGGAGAGCAGCAGAATCAGTACAGCCAGCAAGCTTTCAGGCAGAGCGGTGCCGGCGTGTCAGCAGTCCCCATGCGAGCAGCGTCAGGCAGAGACCGATCACCGGCCAGTTGTACCAGCGCTGGAACGGCGTGGTTCCCTGCATGCCCTGCACATTGGTGATCAATGCGTTGCGGGTGAAGGCTGCCAGCACCGCTTGCCGTTCACCCCGCGGCCCGATCACCGCGGTCATGCCGGTATTCGTCGCGCGCAGCATCGGTCGGCCGTTTTCGAGGGCACGAATCTGCGCGATCTGCAGGTGTTGGGGCTGCGCCAGAGAGTCTCCGAACCAGGCCGTGTTGGAGATATTGACCATCATCGTGGCCTCGTCTGCGCGCCGGGCAATTTCACTGCCGAAGATATCTTCGTAACAAATATTGACGGCGATCTTCTGGTTGTTCAGTTGCATGAGCGGTTGATCAACGTCGCCGTTCGTAAAGTCGGGCAAGGGCATCTGAATCAGTTTCAGAAACCAGCCAAAACCCGGGGGCGTCGTTTCTCCGAAGGGCACCAGATGAATTTTGTTGTAGACCTGGAGCGGATCGACACCCATCGAAACGGCACTGTTGGCGTACCAGTTACGATCAGGCGCATTCTCACCGGTAGGGATACCCATCAGAATATTGCCCCGTTGCTCCTGGCCGATGCGTTGCAGATCCTGCAGAAACTCCGGCGGTGCTTCTGAAAGGAGCGAGGGAATGGCCGTTTCCGGCAAAACAATCAGCGTCGCCGGATTGCTGCGGGCAAGCTGGAAATAGGTAAGCAGCGTCTGCACGTATAACTCCGGCTGCCACTTCATCGATTGCGGCACATTGCCCTGCAGAAGCGATACCTTGAGCGGTGTGCCTTCCGGCCGGGTCCAGGAGATCTGGCTCAGACTTATGCCGCCAACAATGACGGCGCCGATGGCAAAAGCAATCGGGCTGAGGGCCGGTGACCAGGCCCAGCCCTGGTTGCGGAGCCGCCCCCAGATTTCGCCGGTCAGTCCGGCCAGCCATGCCGTGATGAAACTGAGTCCGTACGCGCCAAGGATCGGTGCGTAGCCCGCCAGCGGGCTGGGGGGTGATTGAGCGTAACCCTGGCTCAGCCAGGGAAAGCCGGTGAACAGCACACCGCGCAGGATTTCGAACAGAACCCAGCAACCTGCAAAAATCAGCGGGCTCAATAAACGCGGCACACGGCTGAGCGCATCGTGCATTTGTTGCGGGTGCGGTTGGCTGGCATGCGTTAACCGGAAAAAACCTGCGGCCAACATCGGAAACAGCGCCAGATAGGCAGAGAACAAGAACGTGGCCAGCAGTGCCAGCGCCATCGGCATGCCGCCGATATCGTGCATGCTCACATACACCCACGAGATGCCCCCCAGAAACTGCCCAAGCCCGAACGTGAAACCAACGCCGAGTGCGCGCTGCAGCGTCCCGGGTTGGCGCAGCAACAGATACAAACCGGTCCAGCACAGAATGCCCAGCGGCCACAGCGAGAAGGGGGCGAAGGCGCCAACGCCGAGCAGCCCCCAGCCGAAGGCCTGGGCATAAGGCGACATGCGCCGAAAATCCGGCTTCCAGCGCATCAGACCCCGGCGCCTTCCGTGGAGCCGGATGAATCCTGATGGCGCAGGTCTTCCACCATGAGCGTATAGAGGCGACGGTTGTCGGCGCGCACCACGCGCAACAGCAAACCATTAAGTTCCACGCTTTCATTACGGCGCGGTACGCGGCCCAGATAATGCACAATCTGGCCGCCCACCGTGTGTGCCGTCTGCTCATCGAAGTCGCAGGCAAAAGCTTCGTTGAAAGCACCTACCGGCATCTGCGCCTTCACGCGGTAACGCCCGCTCGCATCCAGCTGAATATCGGTATCAAGCTGCGCCTGGTCGTGTTCGTCTTCGATCTCGCCGACAATTTCTTCCAGCACATCTTCAATCGTCACCAGGCCGGCTAATGTGCCGAATTCATCAATCACCAGTGCCATATGCGTATGGCTAATACGGAACTCGCGTAGCAACACGTTCAGCGGTTTAGATTCGGGGATAAACATCGCGGGGCGCAACCAGTCTTCCAGACGAAAGTTGCTGTTGCCGATGGAGCGAAGCAGATCCTTGGCCAGAATCACGCCACGCACATCGTCTTCTTCTTCACCCATCACCGGCAGGCGGGAGTGGCCGGAGTCGATGACCTTGCGGATTGTCTGCGGCAGCGGTTGGCTGGCCAACACCGTGTGCATTTGCGGGCGCGGCACCATGATGTCGCGCACCGTCATCTCCGAGACCGTGATGGCGCCCTCGATAATGGTCAGCGCTTCGGCATCCACCAGGTTGCGCTCGTGCGCCCCGTGCAGGAGTTGTAGCAGTTCACTGCGGTCATCCGGTTCACGCAACAGCAGCGCGGAGAACCGGTCGATCAATTGATTCAGTTTTGTGCCCGGAGTGGCCCGGGCGGGCGTAGGGGAGGGATCCATCAATACTTATGCGTACGGGTTGGCAAAGCCCAGATCAGCCAGAATTTCGGTTTCAAGCGATTCCATTTGTTTGGCGTCGCGATCGTTCAGATGGTCGTAGCCCATCAGGTGCAGCATACCGTGCACTACTAGGTGGGCCATGTGCGCCGTCACGGTTTTGTTTTGTGCCTGCGCTTCTTTGATGATCACGCTGGGGCAGAAAACGATATCGCCCATCAGCGGTTCGTCTTCATACGGAAACGACAGCACATTGGTCGGCTTGTTCTTGCCACGGTAGGTATCGTTGAGGTGCTGACTTTCTTCGTCATCGACAAAACGCATCGTCACGGTTGCGGCATCGCCATAAGCGGCCTTGGCCCACTTGCGCAGCAGTTTACGATCCGGAATCTGCTTGCGCAGCTCGTCGGCACAGACAAGCTGAACCGTCAGGTCGAGGCGTTTGGCGCGAGGAGTCACGGGGGACGTGGTCATGCCGCTAGCTTACCGCGTATTGAGCGGATCGGTGGGCGTTTGTGCCTGATGCGCTTCATAAGCCGCCACGATGCGGGCGACCAGCGGGTGGCGCACGACATCCTCTTTGCCGAAGTAAGTGACGCCAATGCCGCGCACATCGCGCAGAATACTCGTCGCCTCGACGAGGCCGCTCTTCTGCCCGCGCGGCAGATCAATCTGTGTCGGGTCGCCGGTAATCACGGCCTTGGCGCCGATACCGATCCGGGTCAGGAACATTTTCATCTGTTCGGGCGAGGTGTTCTGCGCCTCGTCGAGAATGATGAAGGCGTTATTCAACGTGCGGCCACGCATAAAGGCGAGCGGTGCGACCTCAAGCACGCCTTTCTCGAACAATTTAGTGACCTTCTCGAAGCCCATCAGGTCATACAGCGCGTCGTAAAGCGGGCGTAGGTACGGGTCGACCTTCTGCGACAGATCGCCGGGCAGAAATCCCAGTCGCTCACCCGCCTCGACCGCCGGTCGGGTGAGGATAATGCGTTGCACGTGCTCGCGCTCAAAAGCATCTACCGCGCAGGCCACGGCGAGAAAGGTCTTGCCGGTTCCGGCCGGCCCGATACCAAAGGTGATGTCATGTGCTTGAATGTTCTTGAGGTACTCCACCTGGCGCGGTGTACGGCCGTGCAGGTCGGATCGCTTGGTCAGCAGCACCGGGCAATCAGCCACGCCCAAGTCGGCGTCGTCGCGGCCCGGGCCAGCTTTGACCATCTGCTTGGGATCCTGGCGCAGCTCAATCAGGCCGAGCTGAATATCATCGACGCTGAGTGCGCCTTTATTGTTACCAGCCAGTTCATAGAAAAAGCGTAGCGCCTTGGCCGCACGCTCGCGGCTGGCGCCCGTGCCCTGAATCTTGAAATAGGCGCTACGGCGCGTCAGCGTGACATCAAAGCACTGTTCGATCTGGCGCAGGTTTTCATCAAGCGGGCCGCACAGACTCGCCAGCTGGTGGTTATCCACCGGCTCCAGCGAAAACTCCAGGGTGCGTGAACTCATCTGTGGTTATTCCTTGACGACACTAGTCTTTAACAACGATCTCGCCGCGCAGGGAGTGCGGCAGCGACTCCACGATAAGTACGTCCACAAACTGGTGAATCAAGCGGGGGTGCCCTGCAAAATTAACAATTCGGTTGTTGTCGGTGCGACCGGCCAGCTCGTTGGCGTCTTTGCGCGACAGGCTTTCAACCAGAACACGTTGCACCGAGCCCACCATGCTCTGGCTAATGGCCTGCGCCTGTTCTTCAATGCGGGCCTGTAAGCGCATCAGTCGCTCAATCTTCAGCTCGTGTGGCGTATCGTCATTCAGCTCGGCGGCCGGCGTGCCCGGCCGGCTGCTATAGACAAAGCTGAACGAGTTATCAAAGCCCACCTCGTCGATCAGATTCATCGTCTTTTCAAAATCTTCGGCCGTCTCGCCGGGGAACCCAACGATAAAGTCCGACGATAACGACAGATCTGGGCGCGCCGCGCGCAGCTTGCGAATCACCGATTTGTATTCCAGCGCCGTGTAGCCACGCTTCATGGCCATCAGCACCCGGTCTGAACCTGCCTGCACGGGCAGATGCAGGTGCGATACCAGCTTGGGCACGCGAGCGTACATATCGATCAGCTTCTGCGTCATCTCACGCGGATGCGAGGTCGTATAACGGATGCGCTCGATTTCAGGCATCTCGGCGATGGTTTCGATCAGATCGGCCAGATCAGCGATGGTGTCGTCGTCATCCGTCACGCCGCCCATCGTCCCACGATAAGCGTTCACGTTCTGACCGAGCAGCGTCACTTCCTTGACCCCCTGGGCCGTCAGTTCGGCGATTTCGGTCAGGATGTCGGCAAACGGGCGCGAGACTTCCTCGCCACGGGTATAGGGTACGATGCAGAAGCTGCAGTACTTGGAGCAGCCTTCCATGATCGACACAAAGGCACTGGCGCCCTCGGTGCGAGCCGGTGGCATGGCGTCGAATTTCTCGATCTCCGGGAAGGAGATATCCACCGCGGCCTTGCCGGTGTTGCGGCGCTCGGCAATCAGGCTGGGTAACCGGTGCAGGGTTTGCGGACCAAACACCACATCCACATAAGGCGCGCGCTTCACAATCTCGCCGCCCTCCTGCGACGCCACGCAACCGCCCACGCCGATCACCAGATTGGGGTTAAGCGCCTTGAGCGGACGCACCCGGCCCAGATCATGGAATACCTTTTCCTGGGCCTTTTCGCGCACCGAGCAGGTGTTGAACAGAATCACGTCCGCGTCTTCAGGGCGGTCGGTCTTGACCATCCCCTCGCTATCAGACAGAACATCCAGCATCTTGTCCGAGTCGTACTCGTTCATCTGGCAGCCAAAGGTCTTGATAAAGACTTTCTTCGGGCGTGTTGGGGCCGGGGCATCGCCAGACGGCGGGGAAAGCGTATCGGGGGTGGCTTGAGTCATGCGCGGGATGTGGGGGAAAAAGCGGTAAAAATCAAGGCAAATTATACACTTGGCCTTGATTAATCGGGGTTTCTGGTTGACGAAGTATAGGGCTGGGATTAAAATCTTGCCCCTTGTGGTGATGTAGCTCAGATGGTTAGAGCGATGGATTCATAACCCATAGGTCGGCAGTTCGATCCTGCCCATCACCACCAGTATTTCAGCGGCCTCCCTTGCGGAGGCCGTTTTCGTTTGGGCCGTGTTTTCCACTAAGCCCTATGCGCACCTTGTACGCAAGGTTGCTGTGTGGCGCACGACCACCTTTTTAGATAGAGAAAGGGGCGTCATTCTGCGCGATCGAACGGATAAAACTGCGTCAGCAGGTGCGCAATGGGAATATTCTTGCCGCCCCTCGGGCTATCGAACAAGTTTTTTAACTAGAGCTAACGGGTCGGCGCCTGTGGCTGCGCAGTAATCCAAGGTTTCGATCAGGTCTATCTTCCGTTCACCAGATTCAATCTTGGCCACATAGGATTGGGGCTTTTGTAGCTGCACCGCAACATCTTGCTGACGAAGGTCGGCTGATAACCGTGCTTCTTTAAGAAGGTTCCTTAAGGTTTCTCTACGAATGTCATCGTCAAACATCCGCAAATGTTGAAACCTGTTTTAGAATATCCCATATCAGGATATTGTTGATTGGTTCGGTGGTTGATGTTCGGTGAGTGCAGTCGACCTGATTGTTCGCACAGGGAGAACACCATCAAACCTTTTTTGTTAAGCGACAAACCAGTTGGTCAAAAATGTCAAAAGAGGATCGCTGATGAAAGTCATAGTGCCAATAATGGCTAGTGTTGTTCTAAGCGGGTGCGCTGTAGTGATGGCTGCGAAGCAGCCTGACTACAAGAATGTGGATCTCTTTAAGGTCGGAACGCCAAGAGGAGCGCTGTTGGGAGAGTTTGGCCATCCAACTGCTACTGATACAAAACCAGATGGCACAAAATGCGATACGTTTAGCTTCACTCAGGGATACAGCGGAGGAGCAAAGGCTGGCAGAGCATTTGCTCATGGAATAGCTGATTTACTAACGCTTGGATTGTGGGAGGTAATAGGAACTCCTACAGAGGCGATTTTTAGCGGTAGTACAGTTGGTTACCAAGCCTGTTACGACAAAGAAGATCGTGTACAGACAGTAATTCTTCTGACACCAGAAAACGATGGTCGAGGACCGAAAAATGTAGGGCCTACTGAGCCACAGCCCGGTGGAGCTGCTTTTGATCAGTTTTCAATCGCGAATACCCAAGCTCAATCTGCTCAGCAAGTGGTGACCCAATACGATCAGCCTATAGTAATCCAATCATCTGTACCAGCAAATGAAACGCGATCATCGCTTACGGGGACGCCCCAACAAAAGCTTCAGGAGCTTAAGGGGCTTCGAAAAGAAGGCTTGATATCTGAACCTGAATATCAACAGAAGAAAAAAGAAATTTTGGACAAAATGTAAGGGGTTGAGAAATGAAACGATTAACGTATGCATTTTCCTTGGTCATCGTAACTGCCCTCATGGGGTGTGCTTCTGTAAATACGGCACCCCCGGCTATGCAAGCGGAAGCGAAAACATTTCCAGTGCAAACTGACAAAGCCAATCTTTACATATACCGAAACGAAAGCTTTGGTGGGGCAGTAACAATGAAGGTTTCTGTAAATGACATGCCGATAGGCAAGACAGGACCCAAATCTTTCTTTTGGCTAAAGGTTAAACCGGGAACCTATAACATTTCATCTGAAGCAGAAAACACTTCGTTAGTAACTGTCGTTGCGGAGGGTGGCAAAGATTACTTTGTCTGGCAAGAAGTCAAACTCGGTTTGCTTTTTGCCAGAAACAATCTGCAAACCGTCGATGCCGCAACAGGCAAAGCGGGGGTTTTGGATTCGCAGCTTATATACGTTGATCCATCTGTTGTAATCAAGCCAATAAATCCACCACCTGATGTATCAACGAGCATTTCCTTGACAGGTAATTCAAAGCAAAAGCTTGAAGAGCTAAAAGGTCTTCGGCAAGAAGGATTGATAACTGAAAAAGATTATCAAGACAAGCGCAAGGCCTTGTTAAAGC
>VEQK01000054.1 GCA_018883265.1 Rhodocyclaceae bacterium
CGCGCACCCACTGATCGAGCTGGCGACCGCGGTCAATGACGCGGGCCAGGCGCGTTGTGAGCACCGACAAAATGGCACCAACACCCGTCAGTAAAAACACGGGGGCGACGGCCATCTGAACGATGTGGGCGATGTCGGTTACGGGCTGACTCGTCATCATAAGTGCGCTCCTTGCGAGATGGCGACACGCCGTACCCCCGGGGGCAGGGCAGGATTAACGGAAGACGATAGTCTTGTTACCGTGAATAAGTACACGGCCTTCGAGGTGGTTGCGCAGGCCGCGGGCGAGCACGGTTTTTTCGATATCTTTACCGTAACGAACCATATCTTCGACCGAGTCAGAGTGGTCGATGCGGATGACGTCTTGTTCGATGATCGGACCCTGGTCCAGATCGGAGGTCACATAGTGACAGGTGGCACCGATGAGTTTCACGCCACGTTCCCAGGCCTGATGGTAGGGCTTGGCACCAACGAAAGACGGTAGAAACGAGTGGTGAATATTGATGATGCGCCCAGGGAATTGGTCACACAGTTCTGGCGACAGAATCTGCATGTAGCGGGCGAGCACCATGACGTCGGCCTCTGCGGCCTTGAACAGCTCGGCGACGCGGCCATATGCTTCGCGCTTGTTATCCGGGGTGACGGGTACATAGTGAAACGGGATGCCGTGCCATTCGACAAAACCGCGCAAGGTTTCGTGATTCGAAATCACACAGGGAATCTCGACATCCAACTCCTTCGATTGCCAGCGCGCCAGCAGATCGTAAAGGCAGTGTTCCTGCTTTGAAACCAGAATGACAACACGTTTCCGGCGCGCCGAATCCGAAATCTTCCAGGTCATCTCGAATTCATCAGCGACTGGCTTGAATGCCGCGTGTAGACCTTCCAGGTCGAAAGGCAGTGAGTCAGCCTTGATTTCCAGACGCATGAAATAAGCGGCGATACCCTCATCGTTTGGCGGTTCTGAGTGCAGCGTTGTTTCAAGAATCCAGCCGCCGTGTTGGGCAAAAAAACCGGAAACGGCGGCAACGATGCCGACGCGGTCCGGGCAGGAGGCGGTGAGTGTGTAGAAACGTTCGCGATGCATAACAGAGCTAGGATTAGATGCGGG
This sequence comes from Rhodocyclaceae bacterium, assembly GCA_018883265.1. Classification (GTDB taxonomy): domain Bacteria; phylum Pseudomonadota; class Gammaproteobacteria; order Burkholderiales; family Rhodocyclaceae; genus Fluviibacter. Next base: position 1,112 of record VEQK01000054.1, read on the forward strand.
CAGACGCGCTACGAATAGCGTCGTTTAGTTCGGTGTAGTTCATGGTGACCGGGAACTGCGGAAATTCGCGGATCACGTTTTCCGGCGGATGGAAGAGAATACCGGCGTGGGCTTCACCCAGCATGGCGGTATCGTTGTACGAATCGCCAGCGGCCATGACTTTGAAGTTGAGCCCCTTGAAGGCTTTGACGGCGGCGCGTTTCTGATCCGGCATGCGCAGGTGGTAGTTGACCAACATGCCCTGGGCATCAGCTTCCAGCTTGTGGCAGAACAGTGCCGGCATGTTGAGCTGGTTCATCAGCGGCATGGCGAATTCGTAGAAGGTATCAGACAAGATGATGACCTGGAAATCCTGACGCAGTTGGTCGAGGAATTCTTTGGCGCCCGACATCGGCCCCATTTCGGCGATCACTTTCTGGATATCCGGCAGGCCCAGCTTGTTCTCGCGCAGGATATCGAGGCGGTATTTCATGAGCTTGTCGTAGTCCGGCTCATCACGGGTCGTGCGGCGCAACGCTTCGATGCCCGTGCGATTGGCGAATTCGATCCAGATCTCCGGAACGAGGACACCTTCTAGATCAAGACAAACGATTTGCACGGCGGAACTCCCGATAAAAAGTGGACACAAATAAAGGCTAAATTTTACCCGATGCCGTCGCGCTGCCCTACAATGCGGGCGAATGAAACGTTTTTTTGCCACCTTTACCACCCCGAAAATGACACATCCTGCTCTGCGGGCTGTGGCTTTGGCGTGTCTAGGCCTGACGCTGGTTGCTCCGGTGGCTAAGGCACAGCCGCAAGCGCCCGTGTTCGATCCGGCGGTGCTCGAAGCGCGCGACCAGGAAGCCAAAGCCCTCAAAGAAGAGGGCAAGGCCATTCGTTCGGAAGCTGATACTCAGCTGGAGATTGATACCTGGAATTGCTACAGCAAGGTGTTGGTGAACTGGTGTATTGATCGGGCCAAAGAACGTCGCTACGAACAACGTGAAAAAGCGCGCGACATTGAAGCGCGTGCAGCCGTGATCGACCGTGAGGTTCGTGAGCGTCGCCTGATCAATCAGCTGGCCAACCCGCCGGAAGAGTTACGCCAGCCGAATCCGCCGGACGGTGCTATCAAGAAGGCCATCGATGAAGGCAAGACGGTCAAGCAGGTGGATCAGGAGCGTAAGGTGCGTGAAGCCGAGCAGTCTGCAACACCATTGAAGACCGATGCCGAGATTCAGGCCGCCTCGGCCGAGCGTGACCGTAAGGCTGCCGAGAAACGCGCGAAACGTGAAGCCGCCGAGCAGCAGCGCGCCGCTGAGAAAGCGGCGTATGAGGCGCAGCAAGCTGCCAAGAACGCGAAACCTTAGTTCAGCCCTTGGCTGGTCAGGTAGTCTTCGTAGTTACCCTGGAAGTCTACGACGCTATGATCCGGCTTGATCTCGAGAACACGGGTCGCCAGTGACGAGACGAACTCGCGGTCATGCGAAATAAAGATCAGCGTGCCTTTAAATAGGTCGAGTGCGGTGTTCAGCGATTCGATCGATTCCATATCCAGGTGGTTCGACGGCTCATCCATCAACAGGATGTTCGAATGTAAAAGCATCAGGCGGCCGAACAGCATCCGACCTTGCTCACCCCCGGAGATTACTTTGACGGGCTTCTTGACGTCATCACCCGAGAACAGCAGGCGACCTAGGGTGCCGCGAATCAGTGTGTCGACATCCGAGCCTTCGTAACCGCCGGCGCGGACGTAGCCCGAGATCCAGTCAGTGAGGTTTTCATCAGAGGCAAAGTCAGCGGCGTGATCCTGGGCAAAGTAACCGATCTTGGCTTTTTCGGTCCACTTGATAGTGCCGGAGCTCGGCGCGAGTTCACCATTCAACAGCTTGAGCAGCGTGGTCTTGCCGACACCATTCTCACCGATGATGGCGATCTTCTCGCCCGCATTAACGGTGAGTGACAGATTCTTGAACAGGGGTTCGCTGTCCGGATAGGCAAAGCCGAGGTTTTCGATTTCAACGGCCTGACGGTGCAGCTTGTCTTTGTCGTCATACTCGAAGCGGATCCATGGGTACTGACGTGACGAAGGTTTCACGTCTTCCGGCTTCAGTTTGTCGATCAGTTTGAGACGACTAGTCGCCTGCTTGGCTTTCGAGGCGTTGGCTGAAAAGCGGCGAACAAAGGTCTGCAGCTCAGCGATGCGTTCTTTGGCCTTGGCATTGGCATTGGCCTGACGCTCACGGGCTTGCGTCGAGGCTTCCATGAAGTCATCGTAGTTACCGGCGTAGGTGGTGATCTTGCCGTAGTCCAGATCGGCCATGTGCGTGCACACCTGGTTCAGGAAGTGACGATCATGGGAGATGATGATCATCGTGGCGTTGCGCTCATTGAGCACGTCTTCGAGCCAGCGGATGGTGTTGATGTCGAGGTTGTTGGTCGGTTCGTCGAGCAGCAGAATATCCGGGTTGGCGAACAGCGCCTGTGCCAGCAGCACGCGCAGCTTCCAGCCAGGCGCGACTTCCCGCATCGGGCCATTGTGCTTGTCGATTGGAATGCCGACGCCTAACAAGAGTTCACCGGCGCGCGCTTCGGCCGTGTAGCCGTCGTATTCGCCGAACTTTACTTCCAGATCAGCGGCCTTCATGTAGTCATCTTCGGTGGCGTCCGGATTGGCGTAAATGGCGTCGCGTTCCTGCATGCAGGCCCACATTTCTTCATGCCCTTGCATCACCACGTCCAGCACACGCTGGTCTTCGTAGGCGAATTGATCCTGGCGCAGGTAGGCCATGCGTTCATTAACGTCTTTGGTCACGTTGCCGGCCGAAGGCTCCAGAGCGTTACACAGGATCTTCATAAAGGTCGACTTGCCGGCGCCGTTGGCACCGATCAGGCCGTAGCGATACCCCTCGCCGAATTTGACCGAGACGTTTTCAAAAAGGGGCTTGGCCCCGAACTGCATGGTGATGTTGTTGGCGACGAGCATGGCGAGTAGCTGCTAAGACGATGTTTTTAAAGCCGACATTCTACCAGTCGCTTCGCTGCAGCGCGTCACTGACGGGGGCTTCCTGCGGTACACTTGAGCCATGGTTCCTCATCTGACGACGGCGCTCGCCGGTCCCCTCCTGGCGCTGGAACAGTGCTTTCTGGATCAGACAACCGCGATTGAGCGGTGGTTCCGGTGTGCCTGGCAGGATCACACCCCGCCTTTTTATGCCTCGGTAGACTTGCGCAACGCCGGTTTCAAGCTGGCCCCGGTCGATACCAATCTGTTCCCGGGCGGCTTTAATAACCTGAATCCGGCCTTTTACCCGCTATGTATCCAGGCAATTCAGACCGCTATCGAGAAATATTGCCCGGATGCGCGCAACCTGTTGCTGATCCCCGAGAACCACACGCGGAACCAGTTTTATCTCAAGAACGTGGCGACCCTGACGGGGATTTTGCGCCAGGCAGGTTTGAATGTGCGCCTAGGGTCGGTGTCACCGGACATCACGGCACCAACGACGCTGGATCTGGATGATGGGCAGACGCTGCACTTAGAGCCGCTGCAACTCAACAAAGGGCGTTGGGGAGTCGATGGTTTCGACCCCTGCATCGTATTGCTCAACAATGATCTTTCGGCGGGTGTGCCCGAGATTCTGAATACGCCAACGGGTCAGGTACTGATTCCGCCGGTCCATGCCGGTTGGCATGTGCGCCGCAAGAGCCAGCATTTTGCCGCTTACGATCGCGTGGTGACGGATTTTGCCGCGCTGGTCGGTATCGATGCCTGGCGTATCAACCCCTACTTTGCAACCTGTGATGACATCAACTTCCACGAACGCGTGGGCGAAGATTGCCTGGCGGCACGTGTCGACGAACTGCTGGGCCGTATCCGCGCCAAGTATCGCGAACATGGAATAGATCGCGATCCCTACGTGGTGGTGAAGGCCGATGCCGGCACCTATGGCATGGGCGTGATGACCGTGCGCGATGCCAGCGAAGTGATCGGCCTGAATCGTAAACAGCGCAACAAGATGAGCGTGATCAAGGAAGGTATGGAAGTCTCGTCCGTGATCATTCAGGAAGGTGTCCCAACGCTGGAAACGATTGACGAGGCCGTTGCCGAACCGGTGGTGTACATGATGGATCGCTTCGTGGTCGGCGGTTTTTACCGTGTACACGAGGCGCGTGGCGTCGATGAAAATCTCAACGCGCCAGGGATGCATTTTGTGCCGCTTGCGTTTGAAACAGGTTGCAACCTGCCAGACTACGCGGCCAACCCGGATGCGGCACCCAATCGGTTTTATGCCTATGGTGTGATTGCCCGTTTGGCTCTGATGGCGGCCGCCTTCGAGTTGGAAGCCACCGATCCTTTCGGCGTCTGATTGATGCGGGTGCGCGCCTGGTTCGCACAAGCAGTCGGAATGGCGTTGCTGACAGTGTTACTCGCCGGGTGTGGTGAGAAGAAAGCGCTGCAGAGCGAGTCCTATGTATTCGGAACGCGGGTCGAGGTGCAAGTGGCCGAAGACCTCCCTGAAGCGCAGTCGCGGGCTGCTATCGCCCAGGTGCTGGCCGAGTTCGACCGTTTGCATCGAAGCTATCATGCCTGGCAGCCCTCAGAGCTGACGCAACTCAACGAGGGATTAGCAGCAGGGCGGGCGAGCCGGGTGAGTGTGGAAATGGCCGCGCTGTTACTGGAAGCGCAGGCCTATGCGCGACAATCCGATGGGTTATTCGATCCGGGTATTGGTCGCCTGATCGAAATGTGGGGCTTTCATGCGGACAGCTATGCCGAGCACGTGCCTGATGCGGCGGCGATTAAAGCCTGGCTAAAAACCCACCCGTCTATTAGGCAGCTGCAGATTGAACAGGATGCTGAGGGTGCCCGGGTGAGCAGCACCAATCGCCAGGTAGCGCTGGATTTCGGGGGGTCGCTCAAGGGCAAGGCGCTGGATCGGGCGGCCGAGATTCTCAAGGCCGCGGGCGTGCGTAATGCGCTTATTAATATTGGCGGCAACGTCATGGCCTTGGGGTCACGCTACGGCCATGCCTGGCGCGTAGCGATCCAGGCGCCACGCGCCGCCGGGCCCCTAGCCATCATCGAGCTGTTTGATGGTGAGGCAACGGGTACCTCGGGTGATTATCAGCGCTATTTCGAGGTTGATGGACAGCGCTACCCGCACTTGCTGGACCCGCGAACGGGGTACCCGGCATCGGGGACGCAAGCCGTCACCATTGTCGTATCAGGACCGGATGCGGGGGTGCGCTCAGACGTATTGACCAAGCCGGTTTTTGTCGCTGGTGAGGCTGGCTGGCAGGCGATGGCACATCGGTTGGAGCTTACCCAGGTGCTGCGTGTGGATGCTGAAGGCAAGATCG
>VEQK01000072.1 GCA_018883265.1 Rhodocyclaceae bacterium
AATGTTCACGATGCTTCTTGAAGAATCAGTCGCCGCCTTGAGGGCCATCTCGGGTGGTCGGGCGACTTATTGGCTGCATCTGCTGCTGGGCGCCCGCCCGCTGCTGCGCTTGGCGCACACATACTAACCCCCCTCTCATTGCTAAAAGACTGTGCCGGAGTTTTCCGGCCAAGTTTCCGAGATTTCCCGATTGAATTCAGGTTGGTTCGTAAATGACCCGGCCTTCAGGAGCCTGACATGAAAAAAGACCGTTTGATTATTTTTGATACCACGCTTCGCGATGGCGAGCAGAGCCCCGGCGCGTCAATGACCAAGGATGAAAAAATCCGCATAGCGCGTCAGCTGGAGCGTATGCGTGTGGATGTCATTGAGGCCGGCTTTGCTGCCGCATCGCCGGGTGATTTCGATGCCATCCAGGCGATTGCCCAGGTCGTGCGTGAATCCACCGTCTGCTCGCTGGCGCGTGCTAATGAGAAAGATATCCATCGTGCAGGCGAGGCGATTGCGGCGGCACCGCGTAAGCGCTTGCACACCTTTATTGCGACCAGCCCGATCCACATGGAGAAAAAGCTTCGTATGACGCCGGATCAGGTGGTGGAGCAGGCAGTCAAGGCGATCGGCTGGGCCCGTCAATATACGGATGACGTCGAATTTTCGGCAGAAGATGCGGGCCGCTCCGAAATCGATTTCCTTTGTCGCGTGTTTGAAGCCGTGATCAAGGCGGGCGCAACCACGCTGAACGTACCGGACACGGTGGGTTACAACGTACCGGGACAGTATGCCGAGACGATTCGCCAGCTCATCGAACGTGTCCCGGGCTCGGATAAGGTCATCTGGTCCGTACATTGCCATAACGACCTCGGACTCGCCGTCGCCAACTCGTTGGCTGCAGTCATGGCGGGTGCCCGTCAGGTCGAATGTACGATCAATGGCCTTGGTGAACGTGCCGGCAATGCCTCGCTGGAAGAGATCGTCATGGCCGTGCGCACGCGCGCCGACATCTTTCCTGTGGAAACCGGGATTGATGCCACGCAGATCGTGCCAGCTTCGAAGCTCATTTCGCAGATCACCGGTTACCCGGTGCAGCCGAATAAGGCGATTGTTGGCGCCAATGCCTTTGCCCACGAATCCGGAATTCACCAGGATGGTGTGCTCAAACATCGTGAAACCTACGAGATCATGCGCGCGGAAGACGTGGGCTGGACGCAGAACAAACTCGTGCTGGGTAAACTCTCAGGTCGCAATGCCTTCAAGTCGCGTTTGAATGAACTCGGCATCGTACTCGACAGTGAAGAAGCGCTTAACGCGGCCTTTGCCAAGTTTAAGGAACTCGCTGACAAGAAACACGAGATCTTTGATGAAGACCTCCAGGCGTTGATTTCGGATGAAGCCGTGACGCCGGAAATCGAACATTACAAGCTGACCTATTCGCAAGTGACCTCGGAAACCGGTGAAACGCCGTTGGCCCGCCTGATCCTCTCGGTCGGTGGCGAAGAGAAAAAAGCCG
>VEQK01000055.1 GCA_018883265.1 Rhodocyclaceae bacterium
CGCGCATTATAAGCGAGAAATCATGTTCGCTGTCTATCCGAACTCAAACGGACGCGTGATGCAATCACACCACTCAGCATAATCAGTGCGATAGAAACCCACCCGAAGGCATCTATCCGTTCACCGAAAAACAGCCAACCGAACAGGCTCGCAAAAATTACCGTGGTGTACGCCAGTGCGTTGGAGACCACTGTTTTACCAAACCGATAGGCTCGGGTCAGCGCCAGCTGGGCACCCGTTGCAAACAATCCGGCACCCACCAGCCAGAGAATGTCGACTGGCGACGGCCAGTGAAATCCATGCCACCCCACCCAGGCCGAGGCGCCGATAACCGAAAACAGAGAAAAATAAAAGACGGTGCGCCATTCCGGCTCACCCAGCGCACCCAGCTGCCGGATATGAAAATACGCCAGCCCTGCAAGCCCGCCCGAAATCAGACCCAGCACGGCACCAAAGAGATTATCTCCGTCCACCGAGGGTCGTAGCAACAACACTACCCCCATAAAGCCAAGCAAAACGGCGGCCCAAGCAAGCGGCGTAGGCCTGACGCCACGCAGCAGCATTTGCCAGATCACAAAGAAGATCGGCGAGGTGTAGTTAAGTGTCACAGCCGTCGCCAGCGGCAACTGGGTTATGGCGTAGAAGTACAGAAAAAGGGCCGTGAAGCCCGAAAGCGAACGAAAGGCATGACTTCGGATATGTACCGTTTTCGGTGTCTGCTTTCTGCACAACAAAAGGCCCGAGATAACCAGCAGCGCCACCACGCAACGCCAGAGAACAATCTCGCCCGAATCATTATTTTCAGAGGCAAACTTGACGCACACACCCATGCAACCAAAGAGCAAACCGGCAACAACCATCCACAGTGACTGCCATCCATCGCGAAGCGAAGACTGATCCAACGTACGTCCCGGTTTATGCGCCGAAAGGCTCTAACTGCCTGCCGAGCATCCTGCGATAGAACTCGTGGAAATGCAGCATCCCATCTTCCATCGGGGACTGATACGGCCCGACTTCATTTCGCCCGGTACGCATCAAGGCACGACGGCCGCGATCCATTCGTTCGCCGATTTCGTCATCTTCAATCGCAGTTTCCATGTAGGCGGCTTGTTCGGCCTCGATGAATTCACGCTCGAACTCGACGATTTCTTCCGGATAGTAAAACTCGACGATATTCATGGTCTTGTCGACACCCTGCGGATGGAGTGTCGAAACCACCAGCACATGCGGATACCACTCGACCATGATGTTCGGGTAGTAGGTCAGCCAAACTGCACCGTGCTCGGGATTGATACCCAGGTGCGCATATTGACTGAGCACCTCTTTGTGCCATTTCGCATACGTGGATGTACCCGGTTTGGACAGCGACGTAATGCCTACACGCTGAATGGAATACCAGTCGCTAAACTGCCAGGTCAATTCGTCACAATTGACAAAGCCGCCCAAACCCGGATGGAAGGGCTCGACATGATAGTCTTCGAGATAAACCTCAATAAAGGTTTTCCAGTTGTAATTGCACTCATGCATCACGACCTTATCGAGCTTGTAACCCGTAAAGTCGAAGGTCTTGACGAGATTCATGCCGGCCAAGTCAGCGTGGACATCACGCTGGCCTTCGAAGAGTAGGCCGTTCCAACGCTGCAACGGCGTGCGTCGCAAATTCAGGCAGGGGTTATCCGGAAAATGGGGGGCCCCTACCAGGCCGCCTAGCCGATCGTACGTCCACCGGTGTAGCGGACAGACGATGTGACTACCCAGCGTGCCCGAGCCGTCCAGCATCAGTGCCTGGCGGTGGCGGCAGATGTTGGACATCAAGTCCACATTCCCCGCCCGGTTCACCAGCATGGCGCCGTGATCTTTGATTTCAAGCGTCCGGTATGCGCCATCATGAGGCGCCATAAGATCGTGACCGACATATCCCGGACCCTGCTCAAAGAAGGTTTTCTTCTCCAAAGCAAACAGGTCTTCATCAAAATACCAGGACACCGGCAACTGGGCGCGCGCCGCGACCAGCGATTCGGGCGAGTCAAAGGCTGACATCCCCTTACCCTCCGCACACATTCATGAATGGCAAACGAAAGATTGTACCCCGCCCGCAAATTGACCGAAAGCCCCGAATCGGTTAAGTTTCAAGGTTTTAGTGCCGTGTTGCACGGCCTAATTCCGTCATAGAATCGCATTATTGACATGTCCGCCCGAAAATCTTCCGCCGCTTCGCCCGGCGCCCTCAACGCCGCACCAGAAAACCTGGGCTTCGAGGAAGCCATGGCTGAACTGGATGCCCTGATTCAGGCCGTGGAAAACAACCGTCTGCCACTGGAAGAAACCCTGCAGAGTTACCAACGCGGCCAGCAACTCATCGCCCGGTGTACCGCCTTGTTGCGCGATGCCGAGGAACGTATCCGTCAGTTTGATGGCGAACAACTCGTTGATTTCACCCCCGCGGAACGTAGATGACTTTTAACGCCTGGATGCAGGACATCCGCAACCGGACCGCGCTGGCGCTGGACCGATACCTGCCACCGGCCAGCCATTTACCGCAGCGGCTCCATGAAGCCATGCGCTATGCCTGCCTCAACGGCGGCAAACGTCTGCGACCGCTTCTGGTGCACGCCGCCGGCGAAGCCTCGCGAGCTACCCCGGAAGCCCTGGATGCCTGCGCCGCTGCCGTGGAAATGATCCATGTCTATTCACTGGTACACGACGACATGCCCTGCATGGACGACGACACTCTGCGTCGCGGGCAGCCGACCTGCCACGTGCAGTACGATGAAGCTACCGCGCTCCTTGTGGGCGATGCGCTGCAAACACAGGCTTTCGTCACCCTGGCTGATACCCCCTTGCAGCCTGCCACCGTCAATGCATTGCTGCGAACGCTCGCCCATGCCTCCGGCTCTGCCGGCATGGCAGGAGGCCAGGCGATTGATCTCGCTGCAGTTGGGCAGCAACTCAATGCCGCTCAATTGGAGCAAATGCACATTATGAAGACGGGTGCGCTCATCCGTGCCTCGATTCGTATGGGCGCCCTCGCCGGTGAATCGCTGTCCGTCGAGCAGCTGGATCTTCTTGATCGGTTTGGCAAAAATCTTGGGCTTCTCTTTCAGGTTGTGGACGATATCCTCGACTGCACTGCAAGTACCGACACCCTTGGCAAAACCGCAGGCAAAGATGCCGCCAGCGACAAACCGACTTATGTCAGCCTGATGGGCCTGACTGGCGCCCGCGCCTTTGCCGACGATCTTCTGGCACAGGCGCAAAAACTGATTGCCCCCCTCGACGCGCGTAGCACGCGTCTCCAAGCGATTGCCCTGGAAATTATCCAGCGTACACACTGATTGATCCAATGATGTCTGCGTCACTACTCTCCGAAATCAATGCTCCCGCCGACCTGCGCAAGCTCACCCGTGAGCAACTGGCGCAAGTCAGTCAGGAGCTTCGTCAATTTCTGCTGGATTCGGTTTCCCAGACCGGCGGCCATCTGTCATCCAATCTCGGCACCGTAGAATTAACGGTCGCCTTACACTCGGTTTTTGATACCCCTGAAGATCGCCTCGTGTGGGATGTAGGTCACCAGACCTACCCACACAAGATTCTTACGGGGCGCCGCGACCGCATGTCGACGCTGCGCCAATTTAATGGCATCGCCGGTTTTCCCAAACGCTCGGAAAGCTCCTACGACACCTTTGGCGTCGGCCACTCATCAACGTCGATCTCAGCTGCACTGGGCATGGCGCTTGCCGCCAGGCAGAAAGGCGAACAGCGTCAGGTCGTCGCCATCATTGGAGATGGCGCCATGAGTGCCGGACAAGCCTTTGAAGCGCTTAACAACGCCGGCGTTGCCAATGCCAATCTGCTGGTGATTCTGAACGATAACGAAATGTCGATTTCGCCGCCCGTCGGCGCACTCTACAATTATCTGACCCGTCTCACTTCGGGCAAGCTGTATAACGCAGCCAAGAAAGGCGCCGAAAAGGTACTTGGCGTATCGCAGAGCCTGCTCGATTTTGCCAAACGCGCCGAGGAGCACGTCAAAGGCATGATCAACCCGGGCACCCTGTTCGAGGAATTCGGCTTCCACTATTATGGCCCGATTGACGGCCATGACCTGGATGCATTGATCCCGACACTCCAGAACCTGAAGCAGCTGCCGGGGCCTCGTTTTCTGCACATCGTCACCCGCAAGGGCCAGGGCTACAAGCTCGCCGAAGAAGATCCGATTCTGTATCACGGTGTCAGCAAGTTCGAAACGGCACAGGGTCTCGATGGTGCTAAAGCCAAGGGTGCGTCTGCCCTCACCTACACCCAGGTCTTTGGCGACTGGCTGTGCGACATGGCGGCGGCCGACCCGAAACTGGTCGCGATTACGCCCGCCATGCGTGAAGGCTCTGGTATGGTGGCTTATGCCGAGCGCTATCCAGAGCGTTACTACGATGTGGCCATTGCCGAACAACATGCCGTCACGCTAGCGGCTGGCATGGCCTGCGAGGGCCTGAAGCCGGTCGTGGCGATTTATTCCACCTTCCTGCAACGGGGTTACGACCAACTGGTGCATGATGTCGCCCTGCAGAATCTGGACGTGACTTTTGCCGTTGACCGCGCAGGTCTCGTTGGCGCCGATGGTCCAACCCATCATGGCGCGTTTGATCTTTCCTATGTGCTGTGCATTCCCAATATGGTCATCGCCACCCCGGCCAACGAACGCGAATGCCGTGAGTTGCTGACTACCTGCTATGAACACCCGGGGCCTGCCTTGGTCCGCTATCCACGCGGCACTGGCACAGGCGCCGTGCCCGGCGCCGATCTGCACACACTCGCCCTTGGGCAGGGCGAAATTGTGCGGCAGGGGTCACGCATCGCATTTCTTGCTTTCGGCAGTCTGCTGGGCAGCGCCCAGACGCTCGGCGAAGAATTCAATGCCACCGTGGCCAACATGCGCTTTGCCAAGCCGCTGGATAAAACATTGCTGGAGACAGTGGCGAAGTCCCACGACTGGATTGTCACGTTTGAAGAAAATGCGGTGACGGGTGGCGCCGGTAGCGAAGTGGAACGGGCCTTACAAACGCTCAATCTGCATCGCCCCTGCCTACGCATTGGCCTGCCCGATGCTTTTATCGAGCATGGTGACACCACGAACCTATACAAATCCGCCGGTCTCGATATAGAGTCTCTGCGCAATCGTATCCAGCAGTTTGTCGAACAAACCCAAAACTAGAACATCACCATGACCCAAGAGAAGAAAAATGGAGCCTGCATGCCGGATGTGCAGTCCTCGGCCGATAGCCGACAAATTGCCATCAACAAGGTGGGCATCAAATCGATTCGTCACCCTATCGTGGTCGCCGACAAAGCCGAGGGTGTGCAGCACACGATCGCCAACTTCAACATGTACGTTGGCCTCCCGCACAATTTCAAGGGCACCCATATGTCGCGCTTTGTCGACATCCTGAACAATCAGTCGCGCGAGATCTCGGTCGAGAACTTTCCGGTCATGCTGCAGGAGATGGTGCAACGCCTTGAGGCCGAAACCGGTCACATCGAAATGAGTTTTCCGTACTTCATCAACAAATCGGCGCCGATCTCCGGCGTGCAAAGCCTGATGGACTACGACGTCACGCTCATTGGCGACATCGATGTTGATGACATCTGCGTCGCCGTCAAAGTGGTCGTCCCCGTCACCAGCCTGTGCCCCTGCTCCAAGGAAATCTCCGAGCGTGGCGCCCATAACCAGCGTTCGCACGTCACAGTCACTGTCAGGTCGAAAGATTACATCTGGATCGAAGAAATCGTTGCACTGGTCGAGAGCGAAGCCTCCTGTGAGGTCTTCGGCTTACTCAAGCGCCCCGATGAGAAATATGTGACCGAACGCGCCTATGACAACCCCAAGTTCGTTGAAGACATGGTGCGCGACGTTGCGGCGCGTCTCAATGCCGACCCTCGCATTGATGCCTATTCGGTGGAATCGGAAAACTTCGAATCAATTCACAATCACTCGGCCTATGCGTTGATCGAGTGGCAGCGCCCTGCCGTCTAGTAAACTGGGTGAACCGCCGGCGTTAACGGCGGTAGCAATAAAAATGCCACCCGAGGGTGGCATTTTTTTGGTGGCACAAAGACCGGGTAACTTAGGCCTTGCGCTCCAGCTTCTCCTTGATGCGAGCCGACTTACCCGAACGCTCGCGCAGGTAGTACAGCTTGGCGCGACGCACATCGCCGCGACGCTTCAGCTCAATCGATGCGACCAGCGGCGAGTAGGTCTGGAACGTACGCTCCACGCCTTCGCCGGACGAAATCTTGCGCACGATGAAATTGGAATTCAAACCGCGGTTACGCTTGGCAATCACAACGCCTTCGTAAGCCTGCAGACGCTCGCGCGAACCTT
>VEQK01000027.1:0-22373 GCA_018883265.1 Rhodocyclaceae bacterium
AAACGGGTGCTTCGGCACCCGTTTTTATTGGTTAACGCAGCGGATCAATCGAGAAAAACTCCCCGCTTCGTGACCCTGTCTGCCAGTTCATCATCAGTTCTTCACGGTGAATTTCAACCCAGGCGTTGAGAAGTATGGCTTTGGCGTTTGGTACCTCACCGAATGATATTTCGTTTGTTTGAAGGTTAATCCCAGTAGCTTGATCTTTGACCAAGGCAATGAGGGTCGGTTGTTTCTGGTTGCTCGTGAATCCAACCGCGATACCGTAAAAGGCAGAGATGATTTTGATGTCTTGGGTTTTGATTAATTTAGGGGCATCTTCTTCGAACAGATGGCTGAGATCTAGCCCGGAAACTTCGAATTGTTCGATGGCTTTGAATAAAGGTGCCAGCGGAAACTGGTCGTTGCCGTATTGCCGGCTGACCGCAGCCGATGTGTGTCCGGTGAGTGCGTCATGAACAGCCTCTTCAATGCCGGCTGTTCGGCAAAGATCCTTGAAGGTGTGCCGGAAACTATGGAACACCTTGCGGGTGTCGGTGATGCCTACCTTTTTTCTCAGATAGACCGAGAACCAGTTGCTGAAATAGCCGCTGCGTTTGCCACGCGGGTTGAGTTTGAGATCTGGGAACAAGTAGCCGCTCTGTCGCTCTTTTACATGCCGCAAAAATCCGCAGGCGATCAATACAGGGTGCAAGGGAATGTTGCGGCGAGAATGCTCGTTTTTAAGATGGGCGGTCGGGTTGCCCAGGTCAGAAATCGCCAGGTAGTGCCCCAGATCTTTGGCGATCTTGATATCGCTCACGCGCAGTTGCGCGAGTTCTTCCAGTCTTGCGCCGGTAAAGAGTGCCAGCAGCGGCAACCAGAAACAGGCAATTCGTCCGCCGCCCAATGGAAGATAGCCTTGGGTGTAGATGGGAGAGCGAAAGATCGCGTCCAGGTCATCAATCGTAAAACCGACTCTGGGTTTGTAGGGACGTTTATAGGGCAGCTTGAAGTAATCCGTCGGATTTTTCTCCAGCAGCTCTTTGTTAATAGCGGAGTTGAAGATGGTTTTTAAAATGCCGACCTTTTGTTTGGAGGTAACCGGGCTGTTGCCTGTTTCAATTAAATGGACGGCAAAGTCAGAAATATCTTTACGGCAAATTTCGGTGACCGGTTTGCTCTTTAAAAACTCGGCCAGTGATTTGATCGTGTTGAGGTATCGATCCCGCGTGGTGCTGCGTGCTGCAGCCGATTCAGCCTGCCAACATTCATATGCCGTTTGATAAGAACTGGGTATATGAGACAGGGATTTCAAGGGGGTCGAGCGCATAAGCATTTTTACCTCCCATATTTTAATTTAAATCGCTGGTTTTGTGGGGAATTTGTCGGCCTAACTCGTTGTTTTAAATAGGCCTTTGTTTGAAAATTGACTTGGACAACATGTTGTTGTTAAGCCCTTCTATTGCTACATATTGTGTAACAACAGCGGCAAATTTTGTCACGAAAATCGTAACATGATCAAGCAACAACAAGACTTCACTTTGGTTTTTGGCCAACGACTTCGTAAACGGCGCCAAGAGCTTGGGTTGTCGCAAGAGGCTCTTGGCGTGGCGATTGGGATTGATGAATCCTGCAGCCGTACGCGCATTAGCCGCTATGAGACAGGCAAAAGCGAGCCAGCACTCGCCATCGGACAATTGTTGGCGGGAGTGCTTGGGGTGCCGGTGGGCTACTTCTATTGTGATGACGATCTGGAGGCGGAGGCTTTGTTGATCATTCATGCCGTTAATGCCGACCAAAAGCGTCGCATCGTAGAGACATTGCGTGGTTGCTTGCCCGACGCAAGCTGACGTTTACAGGCGCAGCGTTTTAAGTCTTTTGTTTCAGTCCGTTATAAAACCCGCGCCTTTCACGGGATAATTCGGTGTATGAATTCATCGATCCCGGAAGCCTTTGGTGGCCCGCTGGGTGGGGCGCCAGCTGAGCGGGCGAATCCACTATTGGCAGGGCTGAACGAGCCGCAACGCGCGGCCGTTTGCTTGCCGGCCTCAGTGAGCCCCACTCATGCCTTGATTCTGGCGGGCGCCGGGTCGGGCAAGACCCGGGTGCTGACAACGCGGATTGCCTGGTTGTTGCAGACCGGGCAGGTGTCGCCGCAGGGCATTCTGGCGGTGACCTTTACCAATAAGGCGGCCCGCGAGATGCTGACGCGCCTGTCGGCGATGGTACCGTTCAATGTGCGCAATCTGTGGGTAGGCACGTTCCATGGGCTGTGTCATCGTTTGTTGCGCACGCATTGGCGGGCGGCGCGTTTGCCCGAGACCTTCCAGATTCTCGATACGGGTGACCAGCAGGCGGCGATCAAGCGCCTGATCAAGGCGATGGGCGTGGACGAAGAGCGCTTCCCTGCGCGCGACATGATGTTTTACATCAATGCGTTGAAGGAGCAGGGCATCCGTTCAGGTCAGGCCGAGGCGCACGATGCGCATACGCGCCGCAAGGTAGAGATCTACGCCGAGTATGAAGTGCAATGCCAGCGCGAGGGCGCGGTGGATTTTGCCGAGTTGTTGCTGCGCGCCTACGAACTGCTGCAACAGGACGAGGCGCTGCGTACGCATTACCAGCAGCGTTTCCGCCATATTCTGGTGGATGAGTTTCAGGACACGAATCCGCTGCAATACGCCTGGTTGCAGTTGTTGTGTGGACCGCAGGCGTCGATTTTTGCGGTGGGCGATGATGACCAATCGATCTATGCCTTCCGCGGTGCGGATGTGGCTAATATGCGTGGCTTCGAGCGCGACTATGCCAAAGGCAATGTGATTCGCCTGGAGCAGAACTACCGATCACACGGCAATATCTTGTCGGCGGCGAATGCACTGATTACGAATAACGCGGATCGTCTTGGCAAAAATTTGTGGACGGACGCCGGTGAAGGCGAAAAGATCCGCGTCTTCCAGGGCGTTTCTGATCTGGATGAAGCACGCTACATCATCGAAGAAATCGGCGAGCTGAATCGCGACGGTATTCCGCGTCACCAGATCGCATTGCTCTATCGCTCCAACGCACAATCACGCGTGCTGGAGCATGCGTTATTCCAGGCCGGACTGCCTTATCGCGTCTATGGTGGCTTGCGCTTCTTCGAACGCCAGGAAATCAAACATGCGCTGGCCTACCTCCGCTTGATCGCGAATCAGGACGATGACACCGCCTTTTTACGCGTGGTGAACTTTCCGACGCGAGGCATTGGGGCGCGTAGCCTGGAAGCACTGCAGCTGGAAGCGCGCCAACTGAATAGCAGTCTATATAACGCGGCCGCCAGCCTCACCGGTAAAGCAGGTACGGCGGTGGGGGCGTTCATTCGCCTCATCGAAACTCTACGCTCAGAAACCGCCGGGCTAACGCTACCGGAAGTGATTGATCATCTGCTGGATCGATCTGGATTGCGTACGCACTATCAGGCCGAGCGCGAAGGCCAGGATCGACTGGAAAACCTGGAAGAACTGGTGAATGCGGCGGCCACCTTTGCCGAAGATCCGGAAGCCACGCGCAATATCGATTCCGAGACGGGAGAAGCCACCAGTCTACTGGCGGATTTTCTGGCGCATGCGGCGCTGGAGGCGGGTGAACACCAGGCCGGTGATTCGGATGATGCGATTCAACTGATGACAGTCCACTCGGCCAAGGGACTGGAGTTCACAGCGGTATTTATCGTCGGTCTGGAGCAGGGCTTGTTCCCGCACGAGAACGCGATGCTGGAACGTGATGGCCTTGAAGAAGAGCGCCGTCTTATGTATGTCGCAATCACGCGGGCGCGACAGCGCCTGTATCTGTGCCATGCGCAGACGCGCATGTTGCATGGCCAGACTCGGTACTGTTTGCCATCAGGCTTTCTCGATGAATTGCCGGATGCGTTGTTGCAACGGTTGGATGCCACGCCGTCGTGGGCCGGATCATATACGACCAGTAGCTGGTCGCCAGCGCCGAATGTGGATATGACGACGCGCGTTGCGGCGCGTGCCGCCGGCGATACGGGGCTCGGCGGGTTCCGCGTGGGTCAGAATGTGGTACACGCCAAGTTTGGTGCGGGGGTCATTCTGGCAGCCGAAGGCCGCGGTGACGAGGCGCGTGTTCAAGTCCGATTTGGTCAGGCGGGCACCAAGTGGCTGGCGCTGGCTTTCGCTAAACTGGAGGCAGCATGATGACTCCGCAGGATCGTTGGCTCAAGTTGCTATCGCCTGACCGCCTGGGCGCTCAGGAAGGGGACGCCCATGTCGGGCATTCGCAGGACCGAAGCCGCTTTCAGCAGGATTACGACCGTATTGTCTTCACTTCGGCCTTGCGTCGCCTCAAGGATAAGACCCAGGTGTTTCCACTGGCTCAGAGTGATTACGTACGCACGCGTCTGACGCACAGCCTGGAAGCCTCCTGTGTCGGCCGTTCTTTGGGGGCCATGGTAGGACGCGCGATCGTCGATCGCCATGGACTTGCACCGGAGGTGCACCCCTCGGATTTTGGCGCTGTGGTTGCTGCGGCTTGTCTGGCGCACGATATCGGAAACCCGCCATTCGGGCATGCCGGCGAGGATGCCATGCGGGCCTGGTTCGCCACACATCCGCATTATCTGGTCGGATTGAATCCGAGCCAGCGCGCAGATCTGCTGAACTACGAGGGCAATGCACAGGGCTTTCGTATCCTGACGCATCTGCAGAATCCCGCAAATCCGGGAGGTTTACAACTCACCTGTGCGGTGCTGGCAACCTTTGCCAAGTATCCGCGGGGTTCCCACCTGGAGCAGCCGCTCTCAGGCAAAAGTGCACGCAAGTTCGGTTACTTCGATGCGGAGGCCAGTCTGTTTGCACAAGTGGCCGAAACCGTGGGCCTCATGCCACGTGCACCGGGCGCCTGGAGCCGTCACCCACTGGCTTTTCTGGTGGAAGCCGCCGATGACACCTGTTATCTGGTTGTCGATATTGAGGACGGTGTTCAGCAAGGTTGCGTGTCGCCGGATCAGGCCGAGACGCTGTTGCTGGATCTTGCGGGTGGCGTCGCGGCAACTGGTAAGCTGAAATACCTGACAGATCCCAAACGCCGCATCGAATATCTGCGTGCACGTGCGATCGGACGCCTGGTCGATGAAGCGGCTCGAATTTTCCTGGAAAACGAGGCCGCCATTCTGGATGGTTCCTTTGATCAGGCCTTGTTCGATGTGTCACCGGTGGGCGATAGTCTGACGGCCGTGCGCCGCGTAGCCGAAGAACAGATTTATAACGCGCGTCAGGTCATGGAAGTTATGGCTGCAGGTTATGAAGTGATTAGCGGCCTACTGGAGGGCTACGTGGCGGGTGCCTGCGGTCCACAGACAAGTCGTAATGGGGTATGGCGCAATCTGTTGCCGACCGATTTTGACCAGACGGCAGACGGTAGTAACTACCTCCGTCTGTTGCAGGTGGCCGATATGATCGCCGGGATGACCGACTCCTTCGCCGTATCGGCCTACCGCCGACTGAAAGGCATCGAGTTGCCGGGTTAACCGGCCGAGCGTTTTATGCTGCCTGATTTCGTTCACCTGCGACTGCACTCCGAATACTCGATTACGGACGGGATTGTCCGGATCGATAAGGTTGTGGCGAGCGCTCGGGACGATGGACAACCGGCGCTGGCGCTCACCGACCTGGGCAACGTGTTCGGATTGGTCAAGTTCTATCAGGCGGCACGCAAGGCCGGGGTGAAACCACTGCTGGGTGCCGATATCTGGGTGGGCAACCCCCAGGAGCCGGATGAGGCAAGTCGCTTTCTATTGCTGTGCCGTAACAATGCAGGGTATCGGCAGTTGTGTGAACTGCTCAGTCGCGGTGCATTATTTCCGGGGCGGCGTGAGCGCGTTGTGCTCGACGTGGCGTGGTTTCACGAGATCGGCTGTGATGGGTTGATCGCCCTGTCAGGCGCAGCCAACGGCGATGTGGGCCAGGCGATTCTACAGGGACGCCTGGATGAGGCCTTGCTGCGCGCCCGAGCCTGGAAGCAACTGTTTAGTGATGCCTATTACCTGGAAGTGCAGCGCTATGGCCACCCGGATGAAGAAGTACTGGTTTCACAGACGGCAGCAATTTCGCTGGATCTGGATATTCCGGTTGTTGCGACACACCCCGTGCAGTTTGTCGCTCGTGACGATTTCCGGGCGCACGATGCGCGGGTGTGTATTGCAACCGGATATACGCTGGCAGATAAACGACGTCAGCGCGTCTTTACCGAACAGCAGTACTTTCAGACGCGGGCCGATATGGCCGAGCGTTTTTCGGATATGCCGCAGGCGCTGGCTAATGCCGTGGAGGTTGCCAAGCGCTGCAACGTGACACTGACGCTGGGCAAGAGCTTTCTGCCGGATTTTCCGACACCGAATGGTGAAGGATTGGATGATTTTCTGGTGGCAGAAGCCAAGCGTGGGTTGGAGACCCGGTTGGCGCAGCTGTATCCGGACGAAGCGCAGCGCGCTGCTCGCCGCGTCGAGTACGAAGAGCGCCTGGTCTTTGAGTGCGACACCATCATCCAGATGGGCTTCCCCGGCTACTTCCTGATCGTGGCCGATTTCATTAACTGGGCCAAGAACAATGGCGTGCCGGTGGGACCCGGTCGAGGGTCGGGTGCGGGCTCGTTGGTCGCCTACTCGTTGGGCATTACCGATCTGGATCCGCTGGCCTACGCGCTACTGTTCGAGCGTTTCCTGAATCCAGAGCGGGTGTCGATGCCCGACTTCGATATCGACTTCTGTCAGGACAATCGCTGGAAGGTCATCGAGTATGTGCGCCGGAAGTATGGCGCCGACGCCGTCTCGCAGATCGCCACTTTTGGCACGATGTCATCGAAGGCGGTGATTCGCGATGCAGGGCGGGTTCTAGATTTGCCCTACAATTTCTGTGATCAGCTATCGAAGTTGATTCCGGTAGTCCAGAACCGGCCTGTATCGTTGTCCGAGGCGCTGGTGTCCGAGCCGCAGCTTCAGGAGCGCTATGAACGTGAAGAGGAGGTTAAGGAACTCTTCACGCTGGCTAATAAGCTGGAAGATCTGACGCGTAACGTGGGTATGCATGCGGGTGGCGTGTTGATCGCCCCGGGCAAACTGACGGACTTCTGTCCGCTCTATGTGCAGCCGGGTGGCGACGCAGTCGTCAGCCAGTTCGACAAGGATGATGTGGAAAAAGTCGGGCTGGTGAAGTTCGATTTCCTGGGTCTGCGCAACCTGACGATTATCGAACTGGCGCTTGACTACGTGAAGCGTCTGACGGGCCAGCGGCCGGACCTGACGGCCCTGGCCTTCGATGATCCTGCCGCCTACCAGATTCTGAAGGACGCCAATACGACGGCGATTTTCCAGGTGGAATCGGAAGGGATGAAGAAGCTGCTCAAGAAGCTGGCGCCCGACCGTTTCGAAGACATCATCGCCGTGCTGGCACTCTACCGCCCGGGCCCACTGGGTTCGGGGATGGTCGATGACTTTATTCTGCGCAAGAAGGGTCTGCAAAAAATCGACTACTTTCACGAGTCGCTCAAGGCCTGCCTGACCCCAACCTATGGTGTGATCGTGTATCAGGAACAGGTGATGCAGATCTCGCAGCTGATCGGCGGCTATACGTTGGGCGCGGCCGATATGTTGCGGCGGGCGATGGGTAAGAAGAAGCCCGAAGAAATGGCCGAGCACCGCGGTATCTTCAATGAGGGTGCGACCCAGAGCGGCATCGACGGCAAGCTCGCCATGCAGCTGTTCGACCTCATGGAAAAGTTTGCCGAATACGGCTTCAACAAATCGCACACAGCGGCCTATGCGGTGGTGACCTATCATACCGCCTGGCTCAAGGCCCATCATGCCGCGGCCTTCATGGCGGCAACGCTGTCGTCGGATATGGACAACACCGACACGGTGAAAATCTTCCATGACGATGCGAAGGCTAATGGGCTGACGATTCTGGGGCCGGATGTGAATGCGTCCGAGTTCCGCTTTGCGCCCGTTGATGCCAAGACCATCCGTTACGGATTGGGTGCTGTGAAGGGTACCGGGGAAAACGCGGTCACGGCCATCATCGCTGCTCGCGAATCCGGGGGGGCGTTCAGGGATATTTTTGATTTCTGCAATCGTGTCGACCGTCGGGTAGTGAACCGTCGCGCGGTTGAGGCCCTGGTTCGTGCCGGTGCCTTTGACGGACTCGATGCGGAGCGTTCAAGGGTTTTGTCGCAGGTGGGTCTGGCGATCGAAACGGCCGAACAGGCAGCAGCGAATGCGCATCAGAACAGTCTTTTTGGCATGGACGATGTGGCGCCGGCACCGAATGCGCGATCGGGGTCGGCCGATACCCAGTACCCGATCTGGAGCGATCGTCAGAAACTGATTGAAGAAAAATCAGCGCTGGGCTTCTTCTTCTCGAATCACCCGTTCTCGATTGTGTGTGATGAAGTCCGCACACTGTGTCCGACCCCCATTGGTCGCCTTGAGGCCGGGCGTGACACCTCACTCGTGGCCGGGATCGTGACAGATGTGCGGACGCAAATGACGCGTCGCGGCAAGATGGCGTTCGTGACGCTGGATGATGGTGATGGCCGTATAGAAGCAGCCGTGTTCAGTGAACTCTTTGATGCCCAGCGTCACAAGCTGCGCATGGACGAATTGCTGCTGGTCGAGGGTAAGGTGAGCCGTGATGAATTCCGGGATGCGCTCAAACTGGGGGTTGATCGCCTGCTGACATTCAACGAGGCACGGGCGCAGTGGGCCAGCCGTTTGCGCCTTGATCTACGCGATCTGGATTTGCGGGCGATGGGGGGTGTCCGCCGGATTCATGATCTGCTGCAACCTTTTGCCTTATTGGTAGACACAGTTGGCAGCGCCAACGCTGGAGCGCCAAAAGGCTGCCCGGTCACTCTGACCTATAGCAATGGCAAGGCCGAAGCAGAGCTGGAGCTTGGCGATAGCCTGCGTGTGCGGCCCGATACGGATCTGATTGACGCCTTACGCGGCCTGATTGGTCGTGACCGGGTCCGACTGGATTATCAGCTGGGCACGCAACAGCGCGTCCGTTAGGTTCTGGCTGATGCCGTGCGGCCCCAACGTCCTGGCAAATCCTGAACGTTCAACCAGCGAGGCGGGTTGTGCGTTGAGACCGCAGAGAATTAACTGAGCGCCGCGCTTCTCCAGAGAACGATGCAAGGTCTGAAGTAGGTCCAGACCCGTAGTGTCCAGAGAGACCGATTTGGCCATATCGAGCACGAGCACTCGGGGTGGTGCGTCCTGCTCATCCAGTAGGATTTCCAGTTTGCTGATGGCGGCAAAGAACAGAGACCCGTAGAGACGATAGGCCGTGATACGTTGCTGGCCACTGCTGTCACTGAGCGCACCTGAGCCATAGTAGTCTTCGAGCGGAATGCGCTCGACCTGCGTCAACTCAGACATGCGGTACAGGTAGAACAGGCAGGCGAGGATCATGCCAAGTTCGACGGCCAGCGTCAGGTCGAAGACAACGGTCACGATGAAAGTTGAAAGTAGAATCGCGCGATAGGGAATCGTATAGCGCCCCAGCTCCTTGAAGGCATGCCACTCGCCCATATTCCACGCGACAAGCATCAGAATAGCTGATAGGGCTGGAAGTGGCACATAGGTGGCGGCTGGCGCCGCAACGACTACGACGAGCAGCAGGGTGAGCGCATGAAAAATCCCGGCGAAGGGCGAGCGGCCTCCCGCGCGCACGTTGGTCGAGGTTCGGGCGATAGCGCCCGTTGCGGCGAAACCGCCGAACAGCGGGGCGACGATGTTGGCCAGACCCTGGGCCATGAGTTCCTGATTCGGGTCGTGCCGGTCATCAATGGCGGCGTCGGCAACGCGAGCCGAGAGCAGTGATTCGATGGCGCCGAGCAGCGCAATAGCGATGGCGGGCTGAATCAGCTGATTCAGGGTGGACAACGAAAAGGTGGGAAAAGTCAGCGCCGGAATGTCGCGGGGAATGCCGCCGAACTTGGAGCCGATAGTTTCTACCGGAAATGCAAAGGTGGCCTGTAGGCTCGTGGCCACCAGCAGTAGCGCCAGGGGCCCGGGGATTTTACCGAGCGCCGGAATCCAGCGGCCGGCCTGCTTGTTCCAGAGGATCAGCGCCACGAGCGACACCGAAGACATGATCACGGTGGGCATGCTCATGGTGCCGGCATAGACCCATAAGGTTTCCATGCGTTCGAAAAACTCGGCGGGCATACTAGGGATCTGCAAGCCGAAAAAGTCTTTGATCTGACTCATGAAGATCACCACGGCGATGCCGTTAGTGAAGCCGATGACCACGCTGATGGGGATGAATCGGATCAGCACGCCCATCCTGGTCAGCCCCATGATGAAGAGCAGGACACCGGCGATAATGGTGGCGACCATCAGATTCTGGAAGCCGTAGATACTGACGATGCCGAAGACGATGGGGATAAAGGCACCCGTGGGGCCGCCAATCTGCACGCGAGACCCACCAAGCAGCGAGATGATGAAACCGGCGACAATAGCGGTCCAGATACCGGCAGTGGGCGAGCAGCCCGAGGCGATCGCGAAGGCAATGGCGAGCGGCAGGGCCAAAACGCCAACGGTGACGCCGGCCGCCATATCCTTGGCCAGTAACTCCGGCGTGTAATCCTTCAGGCAATCGAGCAGCTTCGGGCGGAAGCGGGCGAGCGGCAGTTTACCCGTCAACTTGTCGGCAAATCCTGCCGACGACGATACTGCCTCGGTACTCTCGGCCCCGCTCATGCGCATCCTCCCCCGTGCTGTTCATCAGCGGAAAAGGGTCGGGGTCTGTGCATGCCTATATTGGCGCCCGTGGCTTTGCCGCCGGAATCAATTCCCTGTAGTGTAACCGGTTATTTGACGCGCATGCCAGGCTGGGCACCTGAATCCGGGCTCAGGATATAAAGACCGGGGGTGGCGCCATCGGCGTCCGAGGCCGCCAGCACCATGCCTTCCGATAGGCCGAACTTCATTTTGCGGGGTGCGAGGTTGGCGACCATGACGGTCAAACGACCAACCAGCTGTGCCGGATCATAGGCCGACTTGATGCCAGCGAAGACCTGGCGATACGTTGGCTGGTCGTTCTCGGTCTCTCCGATATCCAGCTGCAGACGGATCAGTTTGTCGGCACCCTCAACATGTTCGGCGTTCACAATTTTGGCGATGCGCAGATCGACTTTGGTGAAGTCGTTGATGCTGATGTGATCGTTGGTTTGGTCTTTAGCGGCTTCCACGTTGGCGGCTTTCTTTTCAGATTTCTTGTCGTTGGCTTTTTCAGCCTTAGGCACTTCAGTCGCCTGGAGGGATTCGGCATTGGCGGCGATGAGGGCATCCACCATGGGGCGTTCGATCCGGTTCATCAGATGGGCGTAATCATTGATGCCGTGGCCGGCCGGCAGCGGATGGCGGGCGTCTGCCCAGTTGAGCGGTGCGGCATTAAAGAAGCCCTCGACCTGGGTGACCAGCGCCGGTAGCACTGGCTTCAGTAGTACCGACAGGCTACGGAACAGATTCAACGCGGTGCTGGCAACGATATGTAGTTGAGCCCGTTGTTCCGGGTCCTTGGCCAGTAGCCAGGGTTGCCTGTCGTTGACGTAGAGGTTGGCTTCGTCGGCCAGATGCATGATCTGACGCATGGCGCGGGCGCTGTCGCGGGCTTCCATGGCGGCGGTGATCTCGGTCAGCGCTTCATCGGTGATGATGCGGTCGAACACGGCACGGTCTGTTTGTCCGAGCACTCCCTCGAACTGTTTCTTGATGAAGCCGGCGCAACGGCTGGCGATGTTGACGTACTTACCGACCAGATCACTGTTCACCTTGGCGATGAAGTCATCGAGGTTCAGGTCGATGTCTTCCATCGTACCGTTCAGCTTGCTGGCGAAGTAGTAGCGCAGCCACTCGGGGTTGAGCTTCCGCTGCAGGTAGCTCTCGGCCGTGATGAAGGTGCCGCGTGACTTCGACATCTTGGCGCCATCGACGGTGAGGAAGCCGTGCGCGCAGATGCGGGTTGGCACACGGAAGCCGGCCTGGTGGAGCATGGCCGGCCAGAACAGCGCGTGGAAGTACAGAATGTCTTTGCCGATGAAATGTACGAGCTCGGTCTTTGAGCCTGCCTTCCAGACGGCATCAAAATCACGCCCTTCTTTTTTGGCCAGTGCCTTGAAGGCGCCCATATAACCGATGGGGGCGTCCAGCCAAACGTAGAAGTATTTGCCCGGCGCATCGGGAATCGCAAACCCGAAGTAAGGCGCATCGCGCGAGATATCCCAGTCGCTCAGTTTGTTCTCACCCGGTTCGCCTAGCCACTCCTGCATCTTGTTGGCGGCTTCGTGCTGCAGCACCGGGATGCCATCCGGCGCGCTACGCGTGAAGTCGCGCAGGAACTGCTGACAACGTGGATCAGAAAGCTTGAAGAAGTAGTGCTGCGAAGGCTTAAGCACGGGCACGCTGCCGGAAACGGCCGAACGCGGGTTCTTCAGCTCTGAGGGTGTGTAGGCCGCGCCACAGACTTCACAGTTGTCGCCGTACTGGTCTTCGGCGCCGCACTTCGGGCAGGTGCCCTTGATAAAGCGGTCGGGCAGGAACATGCCCTTTTCTTCGTCGTAATACTGCTCGATTTCGCGGACTTCGATCAGGCCGGCATCACGTAAGGCCAGATAGATGGTTTCAGCGCATTCGCGATTTTCGTCGCTGTGCGTTGAGTGGTACAGATCAAAGGCGATGTTGAAGCCCGTGAAATCGCGCAGGTGCTCCTGGTGCACGCGGGCAATCAGCGCTTCCGGGGTAATGCCTTCCTTTTCGGCACGCAGCATGATCGGCGTGCCGTGGGTATCATCGGCACAGACATAGGTGGCGTTATTGCCGATCAGGTTTTGGAAGCGCACCCACATATCGGTCTGGATGTATTCGACCAGGTGACCCAGGTGGATGGCGCCGTTGGCGTAGGGCAGTGCAGAGGTAACGAGCAATTGACGTGTCATGGCCGCAATTTTAGCCGATCAGGGCCAGACCACGAGCGCTGCAGGGGCATTAATGCAGGGTTTCTCCCTAAAAAAGCGGCGTAAAATCCGTTCATTCTTAAAAATTGACACAAATCGTATGAACCAACCCCAAGAGACGCTGAACCGTGCCACCGAAGTTCTGTCTGGCCTGATTGATCCACTGACCGAGAAGCCATTTTTTCTGCCTAACCAGCTGACGAATGCGCTGACGTGCACCCCCGAAGCCTGGCTGGTGCGCGTGCAGGTTGGGTACCCGGTGGGGCTTGAAGCGCCGGCCATTGAAGCACGCATCGCTGCCGCTCTGAAGCCGCTGGCTGGTGATTCGCCGGTGCGTGTCGAAGTCAGCTCGGTGATCGAAGCCCATGTGGTGCAGCGGAATCTGCCCTTGCTCAAGGACGTAAAGAATCTCATCGCCGTGGCCTCCGGCAAGGGCGGTGTCGGCAAAAGCAGCACCGCCGTGAATCTGGCCCTGGGGCTTGCCCAGCAAGGTGCGAAGGTCGGTTTGCTCGACGCCGATATTTATGGCCCGTCGATCCCGCAGATGCTGGGTGTGGGCGGTCAGCAGCCGCACTCGCCGGATGGCAAACACATTGAAGCGATCAAGGCGCAAGGCATTGCGCTAATGTCGATCGGCTTTCTGGTGGATGTTGATGCGCCGATGGTCTGGCGTGGCCCGATGGTGACCTCGGCGCTGGAACAGTTGCTGCGTGACACGCTGTGGGGTGAGCTGGATTATCTGGTGGTGGATATGCCACCGGGCACGGGTGATATCCAGCTGACGCTGGCCCAGAAAGTGCCGGTCACGGGTTCGGTCATCGTCACCACGCCACAGGATATTGCTTTGCTCGACGCCCGTAAGGGCATTCGCATGTTCGAAAAGGTCGGCGTGCCGATTCTGGGCATCGTCGAAAACATGTCGGTCCATATCTGTAGCCAATGCGGCCATGCCGAGCCGATTTTCGGTGAGGGCGGTGGCGAGAGTCTGGGGTCGGATTTCCAGGTGCCGTTGCTGGGTAAACTACCGCTGGATCTGCGTATCCGCCAGGGGCTGGATGCTGGTCAGCCTATCGTGGCGGCTGATCCGGAAAGCCCGATCAGCCAGCAGTATCGTGACATTGCCCTGCGGGTGGCTGGCGCGATTGCAGCTAGGGCCCGAGATATGAGCCATAAATTCCCCAAAATCGTGGTCGAATGATCGAGAGAGTGTCTGTCACGCCAAGTTCGCTGGCGCGCTGTCAGCTATGAATTCGGAATAGCGTCAGTGCTATCGCTTTAGTCCGTATGGGGATAATAGCCTGATATTCCGGGCTATTTGCCCAACGATCAGCGTCGTTCGCCGTCGGAAAACTCAGCTCGACGAACGCATCGAACTCACCGCAGGCCAGTTCGTTCCAGTAAACCTTGTCACAGGTACCGCGAGCGACAACGCTACCGTTGTAGCGTTCGACGGTGGCGCCGACCTGGCTCCGGTAGATTTCAAAAGCGGATGGGTCCTGCAGGCGGATGAGGCCGATGATTTTGGTTGTCATGCATTACTCTAGCCTAATATTTGAGCGCGGGTTCACAAATGGCTTCAGTAAACCAGAAACCACTCGTGGAATAGCCGATTTTTGTCCGGTAACGGTGTGCTCAGGGTACAATTTCCGCCAAATTTATTGAATTCGAGCCCCCTAAGGGCGCCTGGAGTGGGTATGAGCATTAAGTCTGACAAGTGGATTCGCCGCATGGCCGAACAGCATGGCATGATCGAGCCGTTTTCGCCCGATCTCGTGCGCGAAGTGAATGGCCAGAAGATCGTGTCTTATGGCACGTCGAGCTATGGCTACGACATCCGCTGCGCCCGCGAATTCAAGGTGTTCACCAATATCAACAGTACTGTGGTTGACCCGAAAGCCTTCGATCCGAAATCCTTCGTTGAAGTCGAATCCGACGTCTGCATCATTCCCCCGAATTCGTTCGCGCTGGCCCGTACGGTGGAGTACTTCCGTATTCCGCGTAGTGTGCTGACGGTGTGTCTGGGTAAGAGCACCTATGCCCGTTGCGGCATCATCGTTAACGTGACCCCGTTCGAACCGGAATGGGAAGGCTACGTGACGCTGGAGTTTTCGAACACCACCCCGCTGCCCGCCAAGATCTATGCCGGTGAAGGTTGCGCCCAGGTGCTGTTTTTCGAATCCGATGAAATCTGTGAGACCTCCTACAAAGACCGTGGTGGCAAGTACCAGGGCCAAGTCGGTGTCACACTCCCGAAAATTTAACGCCTTAGACTGCGTCTAACCGTTCCACGATTCCGCGTGACCGGCCTGCCGGCACGCGGAAGTTCTTTCTGGCTCAGGAGTTGCCATGAAGTTTCATTTTCCGATCATCATCATTGACGAAGACTTCCGTTCCGAGAACGCTTCGGGTCTGGGCATCCGCGCCCTGGCCGAAGCGATCGAAAAGGAGGGGATGGAGGTTCTGGCGGTCACCAGCTATGGTGATATGACCTCGTTCGCGCAACAGCAGAGTCGGGCTTCGGCCTTTATCCTCTCAGTCGATGACGAAGAGTTATTGAACCACGAAGACCAGACCATTGCTGACTTACGTGCCTTCGTGGAAGAGATTCGCTACAAGAATGCCGATATCCCGATTTTTCTGCATGGCGAAACACGGACATCGCGCCATATTCCCAACGATATCCTGCGTGAACTCCATGGTTTTATTCACATGTTTGAAGATACGCCGGAATTCATTGCGCGCAATGTGGTGCGCGAAGCGCGCGCCTATATGGACTCGCTGCCGCCACCGTTTTTCCGCGCGCTGACGCATTACGCCGCCGATGGTTCGTATTCCTGGCACTGCCCAGGGCACTCGGGGGGCGTCGCTTTCCTCAAGAGCCCGGTGGGCCAGATGTTCCATCAGTTTTTTGGCGAAAACATGCTGCGCGCCGACGTGTGTAATGCGGTGGAGGAGCTGGGTCAGCTGCTCGATCACACGGGGCCGGTGGCCGCGTCTGAGCGTAACGCCGCACGTATCTTCAATTGTGATCACCTGTACTTTGTGACGAATGGTACGTCGACATCGAACAAGATTGTCTGGCACTCAACCGTAGCACCTGGCGATATCGTGGTCGTTGATCGTAACTGTCATAAATCGGTACTGCACTCGATCATTATGTGTGGTGCGATCCCCGTATTTCTGATGCCGACCCGCAACAACTTCGGCATCATTGGCCCGATTCCGAAAAGTGAATTTTCGTGGGAAAGTATTCAAAAGAAGATTGCTGCCAATCCGTTTATTACCGACAAAAATGCCAAGCCGCGCGTGCTGACGATTACACAGTCGACTTACGATGGCATTCTCTACAACGTCGAAGAGATCAAAGAGATGCTCGACGGCAAGATCGACACGCTGCACTTTGATGAAGCCTGGTTGCCGCACGCGGCCTTCCACGACTTCTATGGCGACTACCATGCCATCGGCGCAGACCGGCCACGTTGCAAGGAGTCGATGGTGTTTTCAACGCAATCGACACATAAGCTGTTGGCGGGCCTGAGCCAGGCCTCGCAGATCCTCGTGCAGGACTCGGACGATCGGAAGCTGGATCGCGATGTCTTCAATGAAGCCTATCTGATGCACACCTCGACGTCGCCGCAGTACGCGATTATTGCGTCATGCGATGTGGCCGCCGCGATGATGGAAGAACCGGGCGGCACCGCGCTGGTGGAAGAATCGATTGCCGAGGCGCTTGATTTCCGTCGTGCCATGCGCAAGGTCGACGAAGAGTGGGGTGCTGACTGGTGGTTCAAGGTTTGGGGGCCGGATGACCTGTCGGAAGAGGGGATCGAAGAGCGTGAGGCCTGGATGCTCAAGCCCGGTGATCGCTGGCATGGCTTTGGCCAGCTGGCCGATGGGTTCAATATGCTCGACCCGATCAAGGCGACCATCATCACGCCAGGGTTGGACGTCGATGGCTCATTTTCGGAAGAGATCGGAATTCCGGCCGCCATTGTGACCAAATATCTGGCCGAGCATGGTGTGATCGTCGAGAAGTGTGGCCTGTATTCCTTCTTCATCATGTTCACTATCGGCATTACCAAGGGACGCTGGAACACGATGGTGACCGAGCTGCAGCAGTTCAAAGATGACTACGATCGTAACCAACCGCTGTGGAAGGTGCTGCCGGAGTTCTGTCAGAAGCATCCGCGTTACGAAAACATCGGTCTGCGAGATCTCTGCCAGCAGATTCACGATGTGTACAAGAAGAACGACGTTGCGCGTCTGACGACGGAGATGTATCTGTCGGACATGGTGCCAGCGATGCGTCCGGCGGATGCTTTCGCCAAGATGGCACACAAGGAAATCGAGCGCGTCCACATCGATGATCTGGAAGGCCGTATCACGGCCATGCTGGTGACGCCGTATCCGCCGGGCATTCCGCTGCTGATTCCGGGCGAACGCTTCAATAAGACCATCGTGAACTATCTACAGTTCGCGCGCGAGTTCAACGAACGATTCCCGGGTTTTGAGACCGATGTGCACGGGCTCGTCAAAGGCGAAAAAGACGGCAAGACCGCCTACTACGTCGACTGTGTCCGCTAATGCCCGGTGCTGAGCCCCGAATGCGGCTTAGCGCTGGTAGGTGACAAAGGCGTAGGGCAAGCCGGCGGCACTGGTGTGGGATTCGCGAGTAACCTCTCGCCAGTCGCTGGCAAGATCCGGGAACAGCGTATCGCCGACGGCGTCGATGCCCACTTCGGTAATGATCAACCGGGCAGCGAGCGGCAGGGCCTGTTTGTAGAGTTCCGCGCCACCAATGATGTAGGCCGTGGTGTTGCCGACGGCGGCAAGCGCATCCGCCAGACCACCAAAGACTTCGGCGCCCGCGGCGGTGTAGTCTTCCTGACGGGTGATGACCATATTGCGGCGATTGGGGAGCGGGCGCCCCAGGGATTCCCAGGTTTTGCGCCCCATGATGATGGGGTGGCCGCTGGTCATTTCCTTGAAATGCTTCAAATCTTCGGGCAGATGCCAGGGGAGTGCGCCTCGACCTTCGTCATTCGTGCAACCGATGATGCGGTTGCGGGCAACCGCCACAATGATCGCCAGATTCGGGTGAATTACGTCAGCCATGCGTAGCTTGCGTCCAGTCGATCAAACCACGCGTCGACGCATCGAGTGCATCCTTGTCGGCATCACCATTCAACACGGGCAGTACTCGGGAGGCCAGCTGTTTGCCGAGCTCAACGCCCCACTGGTCAAAGGAATTGATGCCCCAGATGACACCCTGCACAAAGACCTTGTGTTCGTAGAGCGCGAGCAGCAGTCCAAGGTGGTAGGGATCGAGCCTTGGGAGCAGCAGCGTCGTAGAAGGTTGATTACCGGCAAAGATCTTGTGGGGGAGTAGCGCATCACGCTGTGCTGTCGACAGTCCTGCGGCTTCGAGTTCGTTCCGTGCCTCGGCCTCGGTTTTGCCGAAGGCCAGCGCCGCGCTCTGGGCGAAACAGTTGGCGAGCAATGGTGCCTGGTGGCCGGGGAGCGGGTAGTCACTGAGTGCTGTGGCGATAAAGTCGCAGGGAACGAGCCAACCGCCCTGGTGCAGTAGCTGGAAGAACGCATGCTGGCCGTTGGCACCGATCTCGCCCCAGACGATGGGGTTGGCGGGGCAGGTGAGCGGTTGACCGTCGCGATTCACCGTCTTGCCATTCGATTCCATTTCCAGCTGTTGCAGATAGCCGGGCAGATGACGCAATGATTCGTTATACGGCACGATGGCCGAGGTGTGTGCACCGAGAAAGTTGGTGTTCCAGATACCCAGTAGTGCCAGCAGCACAGGCAGGTTGTCTTTGAGCGGGGTTTCGCAAAAGTGGCGATCCATGGCCTGGGCGCCGGCCAGTAGGCGTTCAAAACCACTCATGCCAATGCTGACGGCCAGGGGTAAACCAACCGCAGACCACAGCGAGTAACGACCCCCTACCCAGTCCCACATCGGCAGTACCTGCGATGGTGGAATACCGAATTCGGCAGCGCGCTCCGGGTGTGCCGAGACAGCGATGAAATGTTTGGCCAGGGCTTCTTCGGAACCGGTGTGTGCGAGCATCCAGTTGCGGGCGCTGGCAGCGTTGATCATCGTTTCCTGCGTCGTGAACGTCTTGCTGGCGATGATGAACAGTGTGGTACGCGGATCAAGTGTTTCCAGCAGCGGCGCAAGATGAGCGCCATCTAGATTCGACACGTAATGCACATGTAGCCCGGGATGGGCGAAGGCGGACAATGCCCGGGTGGCCATCTTTGGGCCAAGATCCGAGCCGCCAATACCGATGTTGACGACGTGCCGGATTGTATCCCCGGTATAACCTTTCCAGCTGCCGCTACGCAGCTGTTCGACGATGGTGGCCATCTGCAGTCGAACCTGACGCACATCGGGCATAACATCGCTATTAGCGGCAGGGAACGCACTGTCGTCCAAGTGGCGCAGCGCCGGATGCAAGACGGCGCGTTCTTCACTGACGTTGATTTTTTCACCGGCAAACAGCCGTTCGCGCCAGTTCGTCACATCGGCTGCTTCAGCCAGGGCGATGAGGTGATCAAGTACATCCTGATCAAGGCGTTGCTTTGAAAAATCCAGCAGCAAGCCGTCCGTTCGACGGGAGAAGTGCGTGAAGCGATTTGCATCGCTGGCAAAGAGTTCACGCAAATGCGCCTGCGTAAGGCGGTTACGTGCCTCGCTCAGGCGCGACCAGGCGGAGGTCTTGGTGATGTCCGGTGTCATGCCTGGTTCAGACAGCCACAGGCGCCGGAATGTGTGGGTGCGGATCGTAGCCTTCCAGCGTAAAGTCTTCGAAACGGAAAGCGTATAGATCCTTGACCTCGGGGTTCAGACGCATCACCGGCAGCTTGCGGGTATCGCGGCTTAGTTGCAGCTTGGCCTGTTCCAGATGGTTGCTGTACAGGTGGGCATCGCCCAGGGTGTGAATGAATTCACCGGGGCGGTAGCCGCAGACCTGGGCAATCATCATCGTCAGCAGGGCATAGGACGCAATGTTGAACGGCACGCCAAGGAAGATGTCGGCGCTGCGCTGATAAAGCTGGCATGACAGGCGCGGCCGTTGATCCGCATCACCTGGCGCGGAGGGCGCGACGTAGAACTGGAAGAGCGCGTGGCAGGGTGGCAATGCCATGCGATCGACCTCGCCGGGGTTCCAGGCGCAGACCAGGTGACGGCGCGAATCGGGATTTTTCTTCAGGCCTTCGACGAGCTGCGTGATCTGGTCAATGGTACGGATCGTTGGTGGCGCGCCGTCCTTACCCGGGACGGCGGTTTCCCACCGCCGCCACTGCTTGCCGTAAACCGGGCCGAGTTCACCACGCTCGTCGGCCCAGTCGTCCCAGATTGAGACGCCGTTCTCTTTCAGATAGGCGATATTGGTGCTGCCCTGCAGGAACCACAGCAGTTCGTGAATGATCGAACGCAGATGCAGCTTCTTGGTAGTCAGCACAGGAAAGCCCTGCTCCAGGTCAAAACGCATCTGCCAGCCAAAAACCGAGCGGGTGCCCGTACCAGTCCGGTCGGTTTTGACGTGGCCGTGATCCAGCACGTGTTGCATCAGGTTCAGGTAGGTCTGCATGCGGATATCCGTTTGTCCTATTTTTAGGGGATTCGAACCCTATAATGATCGCATACCTTTGCAGAGTTATTCGTCATGACCGTTACACGTCGCCCCGCGCGATCAGCCTCCCGCAAAACAGCCCAGAGCCTGCCGGCTGGCTGGCTTGCGACCTTGCCCGAACTTAAGCTGCTGGTGGCCGAGCCAGGCGCCCGTGAGTTGCAGGCCTGTAGCCATGTGCTGGTGCTTTTTCCGGCAGATCACCTGGCTTCCGGCGGTATCCCGACATCTTTGCCGTGTGCAGAGGCGCTCAGGGAAACGCTGGCACGTCGTCGCAAGAAACCGGCTGCACTGTGTCGAAAACCCGCAGGGGGCGGCAAGATGCCGGTGCCCGCCCTGATTCCGGAAGCGACCCTAGCGGGTGGCGGCCTGATCCGCTGGCTGGCCGTGAATCTTGATGAGAGTATTTTCCTGCGCCAGCAGGCCTTACGCGACGCACTGGCGCCGTTGTTGGCCGAAACGCCCATCCGTGTCGATATAGTGTTGCACGGCCCCCCGGCCTTTGTTGGCGATGTTTTGGCTGACGTGGCCTACGTCGGGTGTGCAAACCGCGTGAGTCTGCCTAAAACCGTGCGCCCTGATCTACCGGTCAAATCGACTACCCGTCGTAAAACCGAGTCTGCGGCCGGCACGTTGCGTTTCTGGGTGGGGGCTTCGGTCAAGGCGTCATTGCGCACGACTTATGCCGCCACCCTCGATTGGACGCGCTGCAAGGCAGAAGCCAATTTGTTGGCGCGCAGTTTGTGCGTGTTGCCTCCCAATCAGCTAACGCCGGGTAGTTTTCGGGCGCAAATTCCTGTCTTGATCAAAGGGTCTGGCATCAAGGTCGAGGTTTATGACATCCAGCGCCTGAAAAAATTGAAGGCAGGTGCGTTTCTGGCGGTCGCCCAGGGTAGCCCCGAACAAGACGCAGCGATTGTGCATTTGAGCTATACGCCAAAAACTAAGTCCGCGCCTCACGTCAGCCTGGTCGGCAAGGGTATCTGCTTTGACACGGGGGGTCATAATCTCAAACCGGCCCGTTACATGGCAGGCATGCATGAAGATATGGCGGGCGCGGCAACGGTGCTGGCGGTGATCCGTGCTGCCGCCCGGCTGCGCTTGCCGGTGCGGCTCGACGCCTGGCTGGCGCTATCGCGCAATGACATCAGCCCCGGTGCGTATTGCCAGGGCGATATTGTCACGGCCATGAACGGCCTCACTATCGAAATCGTGCACACCGATGCAGAGGGTCGCATGGTGTTAGCCGATACGCTGTCGCTGGCGGTCAAAACGAAGCCCGATGTGGTGATGGATTTCGCGACACTGACCGGTAGCATGACCGTGGCGCTGGGCAACCGCATGAGTGGTTTTTTCGCGACAGATGCCGACTATGCGTTGCAGCTGGCGATCGCCGGCGAAGCCGCCGGAGAGCGCGTCATGGCCTTTGCGATGCCGGACGACTACGATAGCGCGCTGGAGAGCCAGGTTGCCGATGTGAAGCAGTGCACCTTGGACGGTGAGGCCGACCATACGCTGGCGGCGCGTTTTCTGAATCTGTTTGTCGGCGATGTGCCCTGGGTGCACGTGGATTTGTCAGCCGCCGGCTGCAAGGGGGGGCTGGGGGCTATTGGTACCGAGACGACCGGCTTCGGCGCAGCGCTGGCATTGCAGTTTCTGCGCGATCTGGCGAAGTAAGCTTCAGGCTTACCCGACTTCGACATCCTCGCCGTTGTCAGGCGTTTC
>VEQK01000027.1:22473-26352 GCA_018883265.1 Rhodocyclaceae bacterium
TCAGGCGTTTCAGCAGATTGCAGGTTCTTGAGTAGCTGGAAGATCGCGCGATAAGCCCTGGGCGGTTTCTGTTCGGCCTGTTCCTTGATGGCGTTGCGCCTTAAGGTGCGCAGCGTGCTGACGTCCAGCTCCGGATAGTCGTTCTTGAGCGTTGTGATAACGCCCTCGTCCTCGATCAGACGATCTCGGAGTTTTTCCAGCGCGTGAAAGCGGGCGTTGGCTTTGTTCGAGATGCCGTCGAGTTCGTCGAGCATTTCCTGGATCGGGTCGGTATCCACATCGCGCATCAGCTTACCGATGTATTGCATCTGACGGCGAAGTGCGCCATGGGAGTTGATCTTCTTGGCTTCCAACACCGCATCCAGAAGCGATTCGGGGATGTCCAGTTTCTTCAACCGGTCGTTGCCAACACCCACCAGGCGTTTGCCCAGATCCTGCAGAGCCTCCACTTCTTCCTTGGCTTTGGTCTTGCTGCGACGCCGGCCTTCGGTCAAAGGCGGTGGTTCGGCGTTGACGACCACTTGCCCCTGGCGGGTATGAAAGTGGCTGGGTGGTTTGCTGGGATGAAATGGCATGACAGGTTCGGTGACGTTGCAGTTTGCCGCTATCATACCAACCGCAAGACCATCCCTGTAGCCAGACCTGGCCAAAGCTGAGTATCCAAAGCCCAACTCATGACAAATCAATTACTGCCAGACGAACATCTTTTTGCCCACAGCCGTGATGCGCTAAAAAAAATTGCCGATGATCTGCTGACCATTGCCAAGCAGGGCGGCGCGACTGCGTCCGAGGTAGAAATTTCCGAAGGATTCGGACAGAGCGTTAACGTGCGCCAGGGGGAAGTCGAGACCATCGAGCATCATCGCGACAAACAGATTGGCGTCACCATTTATCTGGGCCAGCGCAAGGGCTATGCATCGACCAGCGATTTCTCGAGCGAGGCGCTTCAGGCAACCGTCAACGCTGCTATCGACATCGCCAGATTTACCGCTGAAGACCCTTGTGCCGGTTTGCCGGATCGTGATCAGTTGATGCTCGGCCCGATACCGGATCTGGATCTGTTTCACCCCTGGACTCCTTCGGTGGAAACGGCTGTGGCGATGGCGCGAGATTGCGAAGCGGCCGGCCTATCGATGGGCCCAGTCATCCAGAATTCGGAGGGCGCATCGGTTTCTACGCATCAAGGTCATTTCATCATGGCCAATAGCCTGGGCTTTATGGCGGGCTATCCGACCAGTCGCCATAGCGTTGGCTGTGCGCTGATTGCTGCCGATGAGCATGGCATGCAACGGGACGATTGGTACGAATCGGTGCGCGATGCCGCATTGTTGCCGCCACTCGCGGAAATTGGCCTCAAAGCCGCACAGCGTGCGGCAGCACGCCTCGGAGCGCGCCAGTGCCCGACCGGCGAGGTGGCGGTGATTTTTGAAGCACCGGTTGCCTCGACCATTGTCGGCAACCTGGTGCATGCTGCTTCTGGCGGTGCGTTGTATCGTAAGAGCTCGTTTCTGGAAGGCGCGCTGGGCAAAAAAATTCTGCCGGAATTTGTGGTGCTCGAAGAACGGCCGCTTTTGCGCGGCGGGCAGTCCAGTGCCCCGTTCGACGGTGATGGTTTGCCCACCCATGACCGTGATGTGATTTGCGACGGTATCCTCCAAGGCTACTTCCTTTCGGTTTATTCCGCGCGTAAGCTGGGGATGGCGCCGACCGCTAACGGTGGTGGTAGCCACAACCTGTTCATGCGTGATGTGCGTGGCGCCCATGGGGACCTGTCGGCGCTGATGAAGACAATGGGGCGAGGACTCCTCATAACCGAGCTGCTGGGGCAGGGCGTCAACTATGTGAATGGCGATTATTCACGCGGCGCCGCCGGTTTCTGGATCGAAAATGGCGAAATCGCGTATCCAGTCGAGGAAATCACGATTGCCGGGAACATGAAAGACATGCTCGCTGGCATCATCGCGATTGCCGATGACCGTCTGGCGCGCAGCGCCAAGCAATCGGGTGCGATCCTGATCGAAAAGATGATGGTCGCCGGCGCCTGATGCGCTGTTGTTTCGTTCGCCACGGCGAAACGCCCTGGAATGCCGAACGACGTCTGCAAGGGCACCAGGATATTCCGCTGAATGCTCTGGGTCTTGCGCAGGCGGGTGCCGCGGCACGTTATCTGGCGCAACGGCATGCGACAACGCCTTTTGCTGCCGTTCTGAGCAGCGACCTACTGCGCGCCCGGCAGACGGCTGACACGATTGCGGCGTCACTGGATCTGACCGTGTTCGATGTACCGGGGTTGCGAGAACGCCACTATGGGGCATTCGAAGGTAAAACACCGGCCGAGGCCGCACAGCATGACGCAGCGGGTTACGCGGCGTTGGCGGCCCGCGCCGATCTGGCGGCCCAACCCGGCCAGGCGGAGGCCCTGGCAGCCATGGTGGACCGGATTGAAGCCTGCCTGGGGCAGCTGGCGAAGCAATACACGGATCAATCGGTGATTCTGGTCACCCATGGCGGGGTTCTTGATGTGCTTTACCGGCGCGCCATGGGGCGCCCATTGACCGGGCCGCGCGATGCCCCGATTCCCAATGCCGGCCTGAACTGGCTGGATCTGGGGGTCGCCGGGGAAGGGCTGCAGTGGACGATGCGGGTCTGGGGCGAAACCGGCCATCTGGCGGACGCCACCCTGGACGAAATCCTGTAAAATCACGGCTTTGGCGCATGGCCTGGCGGTTTTACCGTTGATGGCCGTTTCTGTTTCTGATTTTCGAGGTTTCTTATGTTCTCCGCCCGCGACACCCTGCAACAAGTTGATCCCGAACTCTGGAAGGCCATTGAGGCGGAAGACCGCCGTCAGGAAGATCACATCGAGCTGATCGCCTCGGAGAACTATGTCTCCTACGCGGTCATGCAGGCCCAGGGTTCGCAGCTGACCAACAAATACGCCGAAGGCTATCCGGGCAAGCGCTACTACGGTGGTTGCGAGCACGTCGACGTGGTCGAGCAGCTGGCGATTGATCGCCTCAAGGCGCTGTTTGGTGCCGATGCCGCCAATGTGCAGCCGAACTCCGGTTCGCAGGCGAACCAGGCCGTTCTGATGGCCTTTGCCAAGCCGGGTGACACCATCATGGGCATGAGCCTGGCCGAAGGCGGCCACCTCACGCACGGCATGCCGCTCAACATGTCGGGCAAGTGGTTCAATGTCGTGTCCTACGGCTTGAATGAAAAAGAAGAGATCGATTACGACCAGGTCGAAAAGCTCGCCCGTGAGCACAAGCCGCGCATCATCGTGGCCGGTGCTTCGGCGTATGCGCTGCGCATCGACTTCGAACGTTTCGCCAAGATTGCCAAGGAAGTCGGCGCCATCATGTGGGTGGATATGGCGCACTACGCCGGTCTGATCGCCGCGGGTTATTACCCGAACCCGGTGCCGCATGCCGATGTGGTGACCACGACCACGCACAAGACGTTGCGCGGCCCACGTGGTGGCGTCATCCTGATGAAGGCCGAGCACGAGAAGGCCCTTAACTCGGCGATCTTCCCCGGCCTGCAAGGCGGCCCGCTGATGCACGTGATTGCTGCCAAGGCCACTGCGTTCAAAGAAGCTGCCACCCAAGGCTTCAAGGATTACCAGGAGCAGGTGCTGAACAACGCCCGTGTGATGGCGCGTGTGCTGGGCGAAGAGCGTGGGCTGCGCGTGGTGTCGGGTCGTACCGAGAGCCACGTCTTCCTGCTCGATCTGCGTAACAAGAACATTACCGGTAAAGAGGCTGAAGCTGCTCTGGGCCATGCGCATATCACCGTCAACAAAAATGGCATCCCGAACGATCCGCAGAAGCCCTTCGTCACCTCGGGTATCCGTATCGGTTCACCGGCCATGACCAC
>VEQK01000028.1 GCA_018883265.1 Rhodocyclaceae bacterium
GCTGCTGAGAAGCTGAACAGTTTGCGCGAGGCGTGGCTGAATCCGCCGGAGTGGGTGGATTGGGTGATTACGCCAGAAGAAGAGAAGGCGGGTTTCCCCAAGCGGCCGATGGCGAAGCCGGGGCATGAGGCAGATGTGAAGAAGCGCACGCTCACCAACCTGTATAACGCCCGCCCGGCATGGCTGGATCTGGCGCATAAGGAATTGGATGCCGCTGTTGCCGAAGCCTATGGCTGGACGGACTACACACCTGAGATGCCCGATGAAGAAATCTTGCGCCGCTTGCTGGCGTTGAATCTCGAGCGTTCAGCAAAAATTAAGGAGTGAGGCCATGTCTGTGCAGTCTGCCATGTTTGAGAATCATGCCATTCGCCGCGTTTATGATGAGGAGACCGAAACCTGGTGGTTTTCGGTTGTCGATATTGTTCAAGTGCTGACACAGCAGGCGGATTACCAGACTGCTCGAAAATACTGGAATAAGCTGAAAGAGCGGTTGGGTAAGGAAGGCAGCCAGTCGGTGACAAATTGTCACCGACTGAAATTGCCCGCTGCCGATGGTAAAAACTACCTCGCTGATGTTGCTACAGCTGAAACGCTCCTCCGCTTGATTCAGTCCGTGCCCAGCCCCAAAGCCGAACCGATCAAGCTATGGTTGGCCAAAGTGGGTTATGAACGTATCCAGGAAATGGCTGACCCGGCACTGTCTTTGGATCGAGCGCGCAAGACTTGGCAACAACACGGGCGCAGTGACAAGTGGATTCAACAGCGCATGACAGGGCAGGAAACGCGTAATAAGCTTACGGATTACTGGTCGAACCATGAAGTGAAGCAGGGGGAAGAATTCGCCATTCTCACGAATCTGATTCATCAGGAATGGTCCGGGGTCAGTGTCAAGGAGCACAAAGCCATCAAAGGCTTGCAGAGTCAGAATCTGCGCGACCACATGAGCGAAGCGGAGCTGATCTTTACGGCATTGGCTGAACTTTCGACCCGGCAGATTGCTGAATCGGTTGAGGCAACGGGTATGGCTGAAAACAGTGATGCTGCCAAGAAGGGTGGGCGAATCGCCAAGCAAGCCAGAAAGGCGCTTGAAGAAAAAACCGGGAAGGCTGTGGTGACGGGAGATGGCTTTTTGCCGCCATTAGGGGCTAAGGCTCGGAAGATCGCAAAGAAGTAACGAGATGCAAATTAATAAGGACGAATGATGGCGGCTGAAAACAATTTGTGGGGCATTCATGCCGGTAAGACGGGTGATGCAAGTTCGCTATTTACCAAGCAAGATTGCGTGGCTGTTGGCTGGGTGGAAATGGGCGATTTGAGCCAAATTGCACCTGATCGAGATGCTTTTAAGCAAAAAGTTGCGCAGGTTTACTCGAATATCAAGCCAGGCGCGATTCCAAACTACGCAGGACAGCTGTTTCGTTTTCTTCACGAAATGCAGGTCGGAGATCTGGTTGCTTACCCCGATAAATTTGAAAGAAAAATTTATCTCGGGGAGGTAACTGGGCCCTACGTTTACGACCCGAAAAAGTCTTTGGACTATCCCAATATTCGCCCGGTAAAGTGGTTGGGATCGTTCCCGAGAACTCAGTTTAGCCAAGGTGCTTTGTACGAAGTGGGTTCGGCGATGTCATTCTTTCAAGTAAAGAACTTTGCTGACGAATTCAGAGCCGCTCTTGAAGGAAAACCTGCGGTTGTAAATCCTGTTGAGCAGGACGAGACGGTCGCTTTGGTGTCCGGAGAGATTGAGGATACGACGCGGGACTTTATCTTGAAGCGTCTGTCTCAAGAGTTCAAAGGTTTGCCTCTAGAAGGTTTCGTTGTTCATTTGTTTGAGGCGATGGGATACCACGCACGCCAAACGCAGCGTAATGAACCTAGTGTGGACGTGATTGCGCACAAAGACCATCTCGGGATTGAGCCGCCAATCATTAAGATTCAAGTCAAGAGCAGCGAAGGTACGGCATCGGATAAAGACGTGTCAGCGCTCTGCGGCAAACTGGGCACAGGTGAGGCGGGTGTCTTCATTACCCTAGGCGGATTTAGTTCGCACGCACGAGATCAAGAGAAGAATAGGCCTAATCTGCGACTGATCGATGGCGATGAATTGGTTGATTTGATCTTGCAGCACTATGAGAGATTCGATGCAAAACACAAAGGCGTTTTGCCTCTGCGCCGAGTCTATGTGCCTGAGTCTTTGGATTAAAGACCCATTCAAGCAAAGAGCCACCCGCAGGTGGCTCTTTTTATCTGGGACTATTAATGCTTAACCGCCAAAGAAGTATTTAGCCTTTGCTGCTAGGCGTCACTGCGCTAACAAAGCCATCGGGTTAAAACTGTTTCTTTAGGTCGCGGTAGAAATTTTCATGGGAGCCGAAGGCGAATAGCGTGAGCGTGATCGTGCCGTTGTCGTAGGTGTAGGCGAGTAAAGTGAGCTGGTTGCTCATCCGGAACTTATAAACAGATATCCCAGCAAGATCACCAACCTTGTTTTCCCCAATCAAGGGGTCTGCCATGATGGCGCGCACGGCGTTATCAAGATCTGTTTTCTGGGTAGAGTGAAGCCGACGCAGGGCTTTGGCAAACGTATTGGTTTGTACGACCTGCATGCCATTAGCCAAATTGGTAGGGCGTGACTTGGCCTTCTTCTGCTTCGCGTTGAGCGACGAGTAGATCTTTGATGAAGCTGAAGGGCAAGTCGGGGTTCTCTTCGGCAATTTTGCCGATGCGCGACCAATATTCGATCTGCTTGGGCGCAGAACGGCTGAACACATCGCCATAGCGGCGTGCGTCATCAATCAGCTCATCCGATAATTTGATTGCGGTTGCCATGAAGCACCTCCTATGTTTCTTAGTGTACACAAAAGGTTGCAAATTGCAACCCGAATCAGCTGCTAAAGAAGTTCTTCAGTTTCTGCTGCCAGCCGCCTTCTTGCGGGGAGTGGTGTTCGCCCAGGCTTTCCTGGAATTTGCGCAGCAGTTCTTTCTGTTCGCTGTTCAGGTTGACGGGCGTTTCCACGACAACGTGGACGTACAGATTGCCTTCGACGCCACTGCGCATACCTTTAATCCCCTTGCCGCGTAGGCGGAAAATTTTGCCGGTCTGCGTTTCTTCGGGGATGCGCAGGCTGGCGGTGCCTTCCAGCGTGGGGACATCAATGTCACCGCCGAGCGTAGCGGTGGTCATGGTGATGGGGATCTCGCAGTGCAGATCGTCGCCGTCACGCGTAAAGAGGTCGTGCTGACGCAGACTGATCTGCACGTACAGATCGCCGGAGGGGCCACCATTGACGCCGGCTTCGCCTTCGCCGGAAAGGCGGATGCGGTCGCCGTCGTTAACGCCGGCCGGAATCTTGATTTCCAGTGTTTTGTTTTCGCGCTTGCGGCCACGGCCATGGCAATCGGTACACGGGTCTTCGATGACCTTGCCGGAGCCATGACAGTGCGGGCAGGTCTGCTGCACCGAGAAGAAACCCTGCTGCATACGTACCTGGCCGCTGCCTTTACAGGTGCCGCAGGTTTTGCTGCTGCTGCCGGGTTTGGCGCCCGAGCCCTTGCAGGTCTCGCAGTTGATTTCGGTCGGAATGCGAATACGGGTCTGGCTGCCTTTGGCGGCTTCTTCCAGACTGATTTCAAGGTCATAACGTAGATCGGCGCCGCGATAGACCTGGCTGCGACCCCCGCGGCCGCCGCCCGCAAAACCACCGCCACCGCCACCGCGGAAGATTTCTTCGAAGATGTTGCCGAAGTCGAAACCGCCAGCGCCACCGCCGCCGAATCCACCAAAACCGCCGCCCATGGAGGGGTCGACGCCGGCATGGCCGTACTGGTCGTAAGCGGCGCGCTTATTGCCATCGCTGAGGACTTCGTAGGCTTCCTTGACTTCTTTGAACTGGGCTTCGGCCGTTTTGTCGTCCGGATTGCGATCCGGATGGTATTTCATGGCGAGTCGGCGGTAGGCCTTTTTAAGCTCATCGTCGGAGGCGCCTTTGTTAACACCCAGGATTTCGTAGTAATCGCGTTTGGACATGGCAGTTCAGCTTCAGTGTGTTCAGTTCAGTTAATGCAAAAGGGGCAAGGTCGCCCTTGCCCCTATCGGATCGGTGATCCGGAGTTACTTCTTGTCCTTCACTTCGGTGAACTCGGCGTCCACCACATCGCCTTCCGGCTGCTTGCC
Source organism: Rhodocyclaceae bacterium (assembly GCA_018883265.1). Classification (GTDB taxonomy): domain Bacteria; phylum Pseudomonadota; class Gammaproteobacteria; order Burkholderiales; family Rhodocyclaceae; genus Fluviibacter. The sequence goes on from VEQK01000028.1 coordinate 4,178, forward strand.
GGTATCGGCATTGCCGCCAGGAGCGGCACCCGGTGCATCGCCACCTTGTGCGCCGGCCAGCTGGGCCAGCGCTTGCGAAGCCTGCATCAGCGCCTCGGCTTTCTTTTCGATTTCGGCCTTGTCGGTGCCGCGGATGGCGTCCTCCACATCCTTGGCGGCGGCTTCGATTTTGGCCTTTTCATCGGCCGGCACCTTGTCGCCCAGTTCGGTCAGCATCTTGCGCACGCTGTGAACCGCGGCGTCGCCGCCGTTACGGGCGTCAGCCAGTTCGCGGGCCTTGTGATCTTCGGCGGCGTTGGCTTCGGCATCCTTGACCATGCGCTGGATTTCTTCTTCCGACAGACCGGTGTTGGCCTTGATGGTGATCTTGTTTTCCTTGCCGGTCTGCTTGTCTTTGGCCGACACGTGCAGAATGCCGTTGGCGTCAATGTCGAAGGTGACTTCGATCTGCGGCGTACCGCGGGCGGCGGCCGGAATGCCTTCGAGGTTGAACTGGCCCAGGCTCTTGTTGCCCGAAGCCATTTCGCGCTCGCCTTGCAGCACATGAATCGTCACGGCCGACTGGTTGTCATCGGCGGTCGAGAAAACCTGGCTGGCCTTGGTGGGGATCGTCGTGTTCTTCGGAATCAGCTTGGTCATCACACCGCCCAGAGTTTCGATACCCAGGGTCAGTGGCGAGACGTCGAGCAGCAGCACGTCCTTGACGTCGCCTTGCAGCACGCCGCCCTGAACAGCGGCACCGACGGCCACGGCTTCATCCGGGTTGACGTCTTTACGCGGCTCTTTGCCGAAGACTTCCTTAACCTTGTCCTGCACCTTCGGCATACGGCTCATACCGCCGACCAGGATGACATCGCTGATGTCGCTGGTAGAGCAGCCGGCGTCTTTCATCGCGGTCACGCAAGGGGCGATGGTGCGTTCGATCAGATCATCGACCAGGCTTTCGAACTTGGCGCGGGTGATCTTCATGGTCAGGTGCTTCGGACCGCTGGCGTCGGCCGTGATATACGGAAGATTGATTTCGGTCTGTTGCGCCGACGAGAGTTCGATCTTAGCCTTTTCAGCAGCTTCTTTGAGGCGTTGCAGGGCCAGCACGTCGTTCTTGAGATCGGCGCCGGATTCTTTCTTGAATTCGGTCACGATGTAGTCGATCAGACGCTGGTCGAAGTCTTCGCCACCCAGGAACGTATCGCCATTGGTCGACAGTACTTCGAACTGGTGTTCGCCGTCGATTTCCGAGATGTCGATGATCGAGATGTCAAAGGTACCGCCGCCGAGGTCGAACACGGCAACTTTACGATCGCCTTCTTTCTTGTCCATACCAAAGGCGAGGGCAGCCGCAGTCGGTTCATTGATGATGCGCTTGACGTCCAGACCGGCAATGCGGCCGGCGTCTTTGGTGGCCTGGCGTTGGCTGTCGTTAAAGTAAGCCGGCACCGTGATGACCGCCTCGGTGACTTCTTCACCCAGGTAGTCTTCGGCGGCTTTCTTCATCTTGCGCAGCACTTCGGCAGATACCTGTTGCGGCGCCATTTTCTTGTCGCTCAGCACTTCGACCCAGGCATCGCCGTTGTCGGCTTTGACGATCTTGAACGGCATCAGGCTGATGTCTTTCTGGACTTCCTTGTCTTCGAAACGACGGCCAATCAGGCGCTTGATGGCATAGACAGTGTTCTTCGGGTTGGTGACGGCCTGACGCTTGGCCGGTGCGCCAACAAGGACTTCACCATCGTTCGTGTAGGCAATGATCGACGGGGTGGTGCGGGCGCCTTCAGCGTTTTCAATGACCTTGGGTGCGCCGTTTTCCATCACGGAAACGCACGAGTTGGTGGTGCCGAGGTCAATACCGATAATTTTTCCCATGGAATCTTATCCTTGTGATTTGCTAAGTGGTTGATTGGTTGGGTGAAACGCGACTTTTTTGTCGTTGTCTCACCGGACATGACGGCTATATGGAGCCGCCATGCCTTTTTTCAAGCAGGTTGGACGATTATTTTGCGTGGCCTTAGCCGTTGGCGACGGTGACCATGGCCGGACGCAACACGCGATCCGACAGCTGATAGCCTTTTTGCAGGACATTGACCACGGTGTTGCCCGGTTGGTCGGCATCGACCATGGCGATGGCCTGGTGCTGGTTCGGGTCGAACTTATCGCCCGGCGCCGGGTTCTCGACCCTCATGCCGCCGCGTTCAAAAGCGGCCAGCAGCTGTTTCTGGGTCAGTTCCACGCCTGAGCGCAGCGTGGCGGCGTCCGCGGCCGTATCGGCCAGTGCAGCGTCGAGGCTGTCGCCCACAGCGATGAGTTCGCGGGCAAACTTTTCCACGGCAAATTTGTGTGCCTTGGTCACGTCTTCGGCTGCGCGGCGGCGCATATTTTCGCTTTCCGCTTTGGCGCGTAGGTAGGCGTCCTGCAGCTCGGCAACTTTGGCTTCCAGAGCGGCCAGTTGTGCTTCCGGAGTGTCCGCGGTTGGCGCGGCTGGCGGCGTAGTCTGTTCGGCGGCGGTCTCTTCGACGTTGGGTTCTTGGTGTTGTTCAGTCATGTCGGTTTGGGTCCCTGTGTTGCCCTGTTTGGTTAAACGGCGCGCTAAAAAAATGGAATTCAAGTTTCAATTGGGGACGCCCCCGGTTTTATTCAAGAGCCCCCAGTGCTTTTGCGCGCGCGGCCTGCTGTTCCAGGGCGGTGCTGGAAGTGGTGCGTAGCGGCCAGCCGGCCAGGTGGCGCTCGGTCAGCGTGGTTAGTGCGTTGATCCAGGACGCGTTTTCGTTGAGGCAGTTCAGGTAGTGGAAGTGCTCGCCGCCGGCCGTGAGAAAGGCGCTGCGGACTTCCATGTTGATTTCTTCCAGCGTTTCCAGGCAGTCGGCGACAAAGCCCGGGCAAAGAATGTCGATGCGCTTGACACCCCGTTTGGCCAGGTCGATCAGCGTGGGTTCGGTGTAGGGTTGCAGCCACTTGGCCTTGCCAAAGCGTGACTGGAAGGTCGTGACCACCGATTCGGGCGGTAGATCCAGGGCTTCGGCGACAAGGCGGGCGGTTTTATGGCACTCGCAGAAATACGGGTCGCCAAGCTTCAGGTTGCGTTCCGGCAGCCCATGAAAGCTCATGACCAGGCGATAGCTGGGGTCGGGCAGGGCCGGGGGTGGATTAGATTGCCAGTGCGCACGTACTTTGTCGGCTACGGCGTTGATATAACCGGTATCGTCGGCGAAATTGCGGACATATCGTAATTCTGGCTGGTTGCGTAGGCCCGTCAGCCAGTTCAGCGCCTGGTCAATTGCAGTGCCGGTGGTGCTGGCCGAATACTGCGGGTACATGGGTAGCAGCAGGATGCGCGTCGCGTTGTCCGCGCGAAGTTGTTCAAGAACGGCCGGGATGCTGCGCGGCCCATTGCCCGCGTAGCGCATGGCCCAGGTAACGATCAGATCATGACCGCGTTGGCGCAGGGTGTCGGCCAGCAGTTTCGTTTGTGCCTCGGTATGGACGAGCAGGGGTGAGCCGGCATCGGTCCAGATGGTGGCGTATTTAGCGGCGGATTTTTTGGGCCGGACGCGCAGGATGATGCCGTGCAGGATCAGCATCCACAGCGCGCGGGGAATTTCGACGACGCGCGGGTCACCCAGAAATTCGGCCAGATAGCGACGTACGGCGGTTGCCGTGGGCGCCTCCGGGGTGCCCAGATTAACCAGCAGAACAGCGGTGCGGGCGGGCGTGCCATGACGCCAGGCGACGGGATTTTTATTCATGGGAAAACTCCGGTGGGGCGTCAGTGCGCCTGTTCGGTGAGGGCGCTGGAAAGCAGGCGGGCCGTGATATCGACGATGGGAATCACCCGGTCATAGGCCATGCGTGTCGGACCGATGACACCGACGGAACCCACCACTTGTCCTTCAACCTGATAAGGGGCGGTAACCACGCTGCATTCGTCGAGGGTGGCAATCCCCGACTCCTGGCCGATGTAAAGTCTTACACCGGCGGCCTGCTGGGAAAGATCCAGCAGTCGAACCAGTGCGGTGCGTTGTTCGAAGAGGTCAAAGAGTTCGCGTAGACGCCGCATATTGGAACTGAGGTCATCGACGTCGAGCAGGTTTTTTTCGCCGGAGATGATGCTTTCGGATTCCCGCGGCATCAGGGCTTCGCTACTGGCGGTGAGCGCGGCGGCCATGAGCGCCTGCATATCGGCACGAATCCGGGTCAGTTCGTCATGCACGCGGTGGCGCATTTGCTCCAGTTCGAGGCCGACGAAATTCTGATTCAGCGTGTTGGCGGCTTCGATCAGTTCGCTGGCGCTGTAGGGGCGGTCGGTCGTCAGAATGCGGTTCTGCACGTTGCCGTCGCTGGTGACGAGCACCAGCAGAACGCGCTTTTCGGAGAGGGCGATAAATTCGATTTGCCGGATGCGGGTGCTGGTGTGGCGCGGGGCAATCACGATACCGGCAAAGTGGGTCAGATCCGAGAGCAAGCGCGAGGCGTGGCTGATGATTTGCCCCGGTTGCTGCCGGGCGCCGGCCAGTTCGGACAGGATGCGCGCCTGGTCGATCTGCTCCAGCGGTTGCATGGTGAGCAGGGAGTCCACAAAAAAACGGTAGCCACGCGGTGTCGGAATGCGGCCGGCCGAGGTGTGCGGGCTGGTGATGAAGCCCAGATCCTCCAGATCGGACATCACATTACGGACGGTGGCGGCCGAGAGTTCCAGTCCGGAGGCGCGTGACAGCACACGCGACCCGACCGGAGCGCCCTCGGCAATGTAACTTTCAACCAGGGTTTTGAGCAGGATGCAGGCGCGATCATCCAGCGGGGTCGCGGACTCGGTGGTGTTGATTCCAGAGGGGTGGCGTAAAGGCATGGCTCGATTCTACAAAATTATTCTGTGGTTTAATCGGGGGACGAGAGATATTGCCCGGATGGGCTGTTTGCGGAGTCGGTTTGATGTCGTATCCCTTGCCGTTGCAATCGGTCGCGTTGATTGGCCGCCAGGATAGCCCTGAAGCGGCAGATTCCATTGCGGCGCTGGCTGGCTTTTTCCGGGCGCAGGGCGTGGCGGTGCTGGTGGAAACCGAAACCGCGATTCAGGCCGAACAGCTGCTGGGCAAAACGGCGCTTGCTGGTGGCGAGTGCGCCGACTTTCAGCAGATTGGTCAGCAGGCGAATCTGGCCGTCGTGGTTGGCGGTGACGGTACCATGCTGCATGCGGCACGCCAGCTGGCAAGATTCGATCGGCCGCTGGTGGGGATCAACCAGGGGCGCCTGGGTTTCATGACCGATATCGCCCGCTCCGACATGATCGAGGCCATGGAGTCTCTGCTGGCTGGCAGGTTTACCCAGGAAGAGCGTCTGCTGCTCGATACCGAAGTGATCTTCGGGGGCGCCTCGGCCGGTTGGAAGCCGCAGGCCAACCTGGCCTTCAACGATGTGGTGATCGACAAGGGCGCTATTGGTCGTTTGATCGAATTTGAGTTGCGCGTCGATGATGAATTCATTTTCAGCGCGCGGGCCGATGGTTTGATCGTTTGTACGCCAACGGGTTCGACAGCGTATGCACTCTCGGCCAATGGCCCGATTCTGCATCCCAAACTGGGTGGTATCGCACTGGTGCCGCTGTGCCCGCATGCGCTATCCAACCGACCGATCACTTTGCCGGATACGGCGCGCATCGAGGTCAGGCTGGTGCAGGGCGCCAATGCCCGCGCCCACTTTGATGGCCAGGAGACCGTCGATCTGATGCCGGGCGATGCCGTGCGCCTGGTACGCTCGCCGCATCGGGTGCGCCTGTTGCACCCGCCGGGCTACAGTTATTTTGCGATGCTGCGTCAGAAGCTGCACTGGAGCGAGGGCCCGAGCATCCGGTCGGGTCAGACCGCGAATGGCACTCCGGTCGCTGGTGAATAACTGATGCTGTGCCGCCTGGTCATTCGTGACTTTGTTCTGGTCGATACGCTGGAACTGGATTTTCAGCCAGGGTTCGGGGCGCTAACTGGCGAAACCGGCGCCGGTAAATCATTGCTGATTGATGCACTGGGTTTTGTGCTGGGCGAGCGTGCCGACGCGGGGTTGATCCGTTCGGGCACGCAACGCGCCGAAGTCACTGCCGAGTTTGACGCGGTTCAGAATCCTGAATTTCTCGCTTGGTTTGCCGAGCAGGAGATTCCTTTGGAATCCGGCGAAGGCGTGTTGATCCGTCGGGTACTGGAAGCAGCCGGTCGTTCGCGCGCTTTTGTGAACGGTGTGCCGGTCACGCTGCAGCAGGTACGCAGCGTCGCAGAATGGCTGCTCGATATTCATGGACAGCATGCGCATCAGTCGCTGTTGCGGGCAGATGCCCAGCGCCAGCTGTTGGACGACTTTGGTCAGTTGCAAAAAGACGTTACAGCGGTGGCAGAGGCCTGGCGTGCCTGGTCATCGGCACGACAACTATTGGCAGAGGCGGGTAAACGCTCCGGCGATATCGAAGCCCGCCGTGATGCACTCGCCTGGCAGATCAAGGCCATGTCCGAGGTCGCCAATGAGGCTGACGACTGGGGCTGGCAGGCGATGGGCGAAGAGCAGAGCCGGTTGGCCAATGCCAGCAGCCTGATCGAAATCGTTCAGGGCACGATTGATGCACTGGGCGAAGGTGATGAACCGCTGCTTTCGCTGCTGAGCCGCCTGGAGCATCGTCTACAGGATGGTGCTGCGATGGATGCCCGATTGCAGGCGCCTAAAGATCTATTGCAGGCGGCGCACAACGAGATGTCAGAAGCACTGACGGCGTTGCGGCGTCATCTGGATCGCTTCGACGTCGATCCGGCGCGATTGGCCGAGGTGGAGCGCCGCATGAGCCACATGCTGGAATTGGCGCGTCAGCACCACATCGAGCCGGCCGGGCTGCCGGTTCTCTATCGGCAGTTGCAGGATGAAGCCGCGCAGTTGGCCGATGCAACGGATATTGCCGCGCTGGAAGCGCGTGTGGCAGCGGCCGGTGCGGCCTACAGCGAGGCTGCTAGCCGGTTGAGCAAGGGTCGCGAAAAGGCAGCGAAGAGCCTCGGTAAGGGGATCAGTGAGGCCATGCAGGATCTGGCGCTGGGCGGTGGTCAGTGTCGCATTGTGCTGCAACCAGTGGATGGCGAGGGTAGCGCGCACGGGAACGAGCGTATCGAGTTTCAGGTCAGCGGACTCGCCGGCAGCGACTGGCGCACGTTGTCGAAGGTGGTATCCGGTGGCGAGCTCTCGCGGATCAGCCTGGCGATCCAGGTGGTGACCAGTGCCTGCAGCGCAGTGCCGACCTTGATTTTTGATGAAGTGGACGTCGGTATCGGTGGTGGCGTGGCCGAAGTGGTTGGCCGCTTGTTAGCCAAGTTGGGCGAACGGCGTCAGGTGCTTTGCGTGACCCATTTACCGCAGGTGGCGGCTTGCGCCGCTTGGCAGTGGCAGGTGAGTAAAGAGAAGTCCGTAAGTGGCGGGGGCGGCTTTCACAGCCGGGTCAGCCCACTGGACGATCACGCCCGGGTCGAAGAAATTGCCCGCATGCTGGGTGGCGTGGAAATTACGGCGCGCACCCGGGCGCATGCCGCCGAGATGCTCGGCTTCGACCGTTAGCGTGGCAGGTTGCTCAATACCGTTTGCGTGGGGCGGTGCGGGCATCCCTGGTCAATACAATCGGCATACAGACAAAGATCGTGTGCCTGAATCCTGAAGCCTAGCTTGTCGGCGATTTCTGCCTGTTTCTTTTCGATTTCCGGGTCGCAAAATTCGACAACGCGATCGCATTGCAGGCAAACCAGATGGTCGTGATGGTCACCCCGGTTTAACTCAAAGACGGCTTTACCCGACTCGAAGTTCTGTTTCTGTAGCAGTCCTGCCTGTTCGAACTGGGTGAGCGCCCGGTAGACCGTCGCCAGGCCGATATCCAGGCCGTCCGTAACCAGAATCCGGTAAACATCGTCCGCCGTGAGATGGGATTCACGGTGTCTTTCGAACACCTCGAGAATCTTCATCCGGGGCATGGTGACCTTGAGTCCTGACTGCTGCAGGTCTTTCGGGGAGGGCATAAAACGGTTCCTGGGGGGATGACATCGGATATGATAGCGGCTTTTGCGACGAGCTGTTCTGCCCATGCCTTTTTTCCGGAATTTTCCCGCCACGCATTGCTCCGGGGCGCTTGCCCGAGCCATTGGGCGCTGGACGATGGCCGGCCTGCTGGCGCTATGGCTCGGCGGTTGCGCGGTTGAACGGTATTTTCTGGAATACCGCATTAACGTCCAGCAGGGTAATCTGGTCGAGCAGAAACAGATCGTTCAGTTACGCCCCGGTATGACCCGGGATCAAGTGCGTTTTGTGCTGGGAACACCGCTATTGCAGGACCCGTTCCACGCCGAGCGCTGGGATTATGTCTACCGCTTCGAGAATGGTCAGACCGGCGAGATCACGATGCGTAACATCTTCATGTATTTCAATTCGGCGGGTTTGCTGGAGCGCGTGGGCGGCGACGTGGCCGCCGGCCAGCCGGCCGACGTGCAGTTCACGGGGAATCTGGATGCCGATGCCGCTGCCGCCGCGGGCGTTGCAGCTGTGGTTCGTTCGAATGAACCCCAGGTGATTGATTTGGGCACCTTGCCTGACGATGCCGAAGGGCCGCCCGAGGGCGCCGTGATCGACAGCGATTCATGGTGGTGGCGCTTTATCCACCTCTTCAAATAAAGGGAACGAATGATGTCTAACCCCGTAAGAATAGCTGTCGCAGGCGCCTCCGGTCGTATGGGCCGTATGCTGGTTGAGGCCGTGCTGCGCGATCCTGAGACTGCATTGCACGCGGCTTTTGAGCGCGAGGGGAGCGAGTTCGTTGGTCGGGATCCGGGCGAATTCATCGGCCAGTCCACGTCCGTGCGTATCACCACGGATGTTGCTGCCGGCCTGAAAGGCGCCGACTGCATGATTGACTTTACGCGCCCGGAAGCCACGCTGTTGCATCTGCAAGCCTGTAAGGCTGCAGGCGTCGGCATGGTGATTGGTACCACGGGTTTTGAAGAGGACGGCAAAGCCGCAATTGCCGACGCAGCCCAATCGGCGCCGGTAGTCTTTGCACCGAATATGAGTGTGGGCGTTAACGTGACTTTCAAGCTACTCGAAATCGCTGCCGGTATCCTCAATAGCGGCTATGACGTCGAAATTGTCGAAGCGCACCACCGCCACAAAGTCGATGCCCCCTCGGGTACGGCGCTACGCATGGGCGAAGTGGTGGCGCAGGGTCTGGGTCGTAACCTCAAGGAGGTGGCGGTGTATGGTCGCGAGGGTGTGACCGGCGAACGCAAGGACAGCACGATTGGTTTTGCCACGGTGCGAGGCGGCGACATCGTGGGGGATCACGTGGTCATGTTCTGCGGCACCGGTGAGCGGGTCGAAATCGGCCATAAGGCCAGCAGTCGTATGCCGTATGCATTGGGCAGCGTGCGCGCCGCGAAATTCATGCGCGGCCGCGCTAAGGGCTTGTTTGATATGCAGGATGTGCTTGGCCTGCGGGGTTGATCGCCGGTCAGGTTGGTCTACAGGGACTAGCGCAACGCAGCAATTTTCGCTATAATCCGGTCGCTTAATATCCTGCATTTGCAGGAATCAAGCGGGAGTTCCAGAAAGTTCGCCTCCGGGCGGCGGTTTTGGGCTCCCGCTTTGCATATCTGCCACCCGGAGCCGCTGTGTCCTACGCTGAGTCTGCCTCGTCCTCGTCCTTATCGTCTGCTGCCAAGAGCAGCGTCCCGCTTTGTTCCACTCGGCCGGCGGCCATGCTGGTCTTGGCGGATGGCACCGTGTTTCGCGGAGAGTCGATCGGCGCTGCGGGCAGGACTTCGGGCGAAGTGGTCTTCAATACGGCGCTGACCGGTTACCAGGAAATTCTGACCGATCCGTCGTACTGCCGTCAGATCGTGACGCTGACCTACCCGCATATTGGTAACGTGGGCTGCAATGATGAAGATTTCGAGTCGGACGCGAACTACGCTGCCGGCCTGGTGATCCGCGATCTGCCGCTGGTGGCATCGAACTGGCGTGCCCAGAGCGATCTGTCGTCTTACCTGGTGAAGCATGGCATTGTCGCCATCGCCGGAATCGATACCCGCAAACTCACGCGCGTCCTGCGCGAGAAGGGTGCTCAGGCCGGTTGCATCATCGCCGCTGCTGCCGGCGAAACCTTGGATGAAGCGGCTGCGCTGTCCGAAGCCAAAGCCTTCCCGGGCTTGGCCGGCATGGATCTGGCCAAGGAAGTGACGGTCGATAAGTCTTACACTTGGAACCAGGGCGAATGGACGCTCAAGGGTTACGTGACCGGCCCGACGCCGCGTTTCAAAGTGGTCGCTTACGACTTCGGTGTGAAGCGCAATATCCTGCGCATGCTGGCCGAACGCGGTTGTGACGTGACCGTCGTGCCGGCTAAGACCCCGGCGGCCGAGGTGCTGGCGATGAATCCGGATGGCGTGTTCCTGTCCAATGGCCCGGGCGACCCCGAACCGTGTGATTACGCGATTGCCGCCATTCGCGAATTCCTCGCTGTAAAGAAGCCGGTGTACGGCATCTGTCTTGGCCACCAGCTGCTGGCGCTGGCTGCCGGCGCCAAGACCGTGAAGATGAAGTTCGGTCACCACGGCGCTAACCATCCGGTGAAGGACGTCGATACCGGTCAGGTGCTCATCACCAGCCAGAATCACGGCTTCGCCGCCGATGCCGAAACGCTGCCTGCGAATGTGCGGGTGACGCATGTCTCGCTATTCGACGGCACGCTGCAGGGCATTGCCCTGACCGATGCACCCGCCTTCTCGTTCCAGGGTCACCCGGAAGCCAGCCCCGGCCCGCACGATGTGAGCTACCTCTTTGACCGTTTCATCGATCTGATGTCGCAGCACGCTGCAAAATAACAAGAAGCTGAATCATGCCCAAGCGTACAGACCTTAAAAGCATTCTCATCATTGGCGCTGGCCCGATTGTCATCGGCCAGGCCTGCGAGTTCGACTACTCCGGCGCCCAGGCGTGCAAAGCGCTGCGTGAAGAGGGTTACAAAGTCATTCTGGTGAACTCCAATCCGGCCACCATCATGACGGATCCGGAAATGGCCGATGTCACCTACATCGAGCCGATTACCTGGCAGGTGGTTGCTCGCATCATCGAGACCGAGCGTCCCGATGCGCTGCTGCCGACCATGGGCGGCCAGACGGCGTTGAACTGTGCACTCGATCTCGCTGCCAATGGCGTACTGGAAAAGTTCGGCGTCGAACTGATCGGCGCCTCGCGTGAGGCCATCGACAAGGCGGAAGACCGCGAGAAGTTCAAACAGGCGATGAACAAGATCGGCCTGGGTTCGGCGCGCTCGGCCATTGCCCACTCGATGGAAGAGGCGTATCAAGTGCAAGCGGGCATCGGTTTCCCGACCATCATCCGCCCATCGTTCACGCTGGGTGGTACGGGTGGTGGCATCGCCTACAACATGGAAGAGTTCGAGGCGATCTGCAAACGCGGTCTCGAAGCCTCGCCGACCAACGAGCTGCTGATCGAAGAATCGCTGCTGGGTTGGAAAGAATACGAAATGGAAGTGGTGCGTGACCGCAAGGACAACTGCATCATCATCTGTTCGATCGAAAACCTCGATCCGATGGGCGTGCATACCGGTGACTCGATCACCGTGGCGCCGGCGCAGACGCTGACCGACAAGGAATACCAGATCATGCGTAACGCCTCGATCGCCGTGCTGCGCGAGATTGGCGTGGATACGGGTGGTTCGAACGTGCAGTTTTCGATCAATCCGGACGACGGCCGCATGGTCGTCATCGAAATGAATCCGCGCGTGTCACGCTCGTCAGCGCTGGCCTCCAAGGCGACCGGTTTCCCGATCGCCAAGATCGCGGCCAAGCTGGCCGTGGGTTACACGCTGGACGAACTGGCCAATGAAATTACTGGCGGTAAAACACCCGCTTCATTCGAGCCATCGATCGATTACGTGGTGACCAAGGTGCCGCGTTTTGCCTTTGAAAAATTCCCGATGGCCGATAACCGCCTGACGACACAAATGAAGTCGGTGGGCGAAGTGATGGCGATCGGCCGTACTTTCCAGGAATCGCTGCAGAAAGCGCTGCGCGGTCTGGAAGTGGGTGTCGACGGCTTCAACCTGAAGACGGTTGATCCGGAAACCATTGATGAGCAGATCGCCAATGCGACCCCGGATCGCCTGTGGTACGTGGCCGACGCCTTCGGTGTGGGCATGTCGGTCGAACGCGTGTTCGAACTGACCAAGATCGACCCATGGTTCCTGACCCAGATCAAGGAAATCGTCGATCTGGAGCTGACCATCGAGCAACGCAGTTTCGATAGCCTGAGCGCTGACGAAATCCGTTACCTGAAGCGCAAGGGTTTTGCGGATCGTCGCCTAGCCTATCTGACCAAGACGACCGAAAAGGCCGTGCGCGAGCGCCGGCATGCGCTGGGCGTGCGTCCGGTCTACAAGCGCGTGGATACCTGTGCCGCTGAATTTGCCACCAATACGGCGTACATGTACTCGACCTATGAAGACGAGTGCGAAGCGCAACCCACCGACAAGAAAAAGATTATGGTGTTGGGCGGTGGTCCGAACCGCATCGGTCAGGGTATCGAGTTCGATTACTGTTGCGTGCACGCCGCCATGGCGATGCGCGAAGATGGCTACGAGACCATCATGGTCAACTGCAACCCGGAAACCGTATCGACCGACTACGACACCTCGGATCGTCTGTACTTTGAACCGCTGACGCTCGAAGACGTGCTGGAAATCGTCGCCATCGAAAAGCCGGTGGGTGTGATTGTGCAGTATGGTGGCCAGACGCCGTTGAAGCTCGCGCTGGCGCTGGAAGCCAACGGCGTGCCGATCATTGGCACCTCGCCGGACATGATTGATGCGGCCGAAGACCGTGAGCGTTTCCAGAAGCTGCTCCACGATCTGGGTCTTAAGCAGCCGCCGAACCGCACCGCGCGCACCGAAGAAGAAGCCTTGCGCATGGCAGAAGAAATCGGCTATCCGCTGGTCGTACGCCCGTCGTATGTGCTGGGTGGCCGCGCCATGGAAATCGTGCACGAACAGAAAGATCTCGAGCGCTACATGCGCGAAGCGGTCAAGGTTTCCAATGATTCGCCCGTACTGCTCGATCGCTTCCTCAATGACGCCTGCGAAGTCGATGTCGATGCGCTATCTGATGGCAAGGAAGTGATTATCGGCGGCGTCATGGAACACATCGAACAGGCCGGCGTCCACTCGGGCGACTCGGCCTGTTCGTTGCCGCCGTATTCATTGGGCAAACCGGTTCAGGAAGAACTGCGTCGCCAGACCAAAGCCATGGCCAAGGCACTCAACGTTTGCGGTCTCATGAATGTGCAGTTCGCCATCAAGGACGACCAGGTCTACGTGCTCGAAGTGAACCCGCGCGCCTCGCGCACGGTGCCGTTTGTTTCCAAGGCGACCGGTCTGCAACTTGCCAAGATTGCCGCCCGTTGCATGGCCGGCCAGTCGTTAGCCGATCAAGGTGTGACCAAGGAAGTGGTACCGCCGTATTTCTCGGTCAAGGAAGCCGTTTTCCCGTTTGCCAAGTTCCCGGGCGTTGATACCATCCTCGGCCCGGAGATGAAGTCCACCGGCGAAGTCATGGGGGTGGGCAAGACTTTCCCCGAGGCCTTTGTGAAGTCGCAGATGGCCAGCAGCGTCAAACTGCCCAAGAGCGGCAAGGTTTTCCTGTCGGTCAAGGATAGCGACAAAACCAAGGCGGTCGAAATGGCGCGTCAGCTCCACCTGGCGGGTTATCAGCTCATTGCGACTAGGGGCACCGCCAAGGCGATTGAAGATGCCGGCGTGCCGGTCCAGCGTGTGAACAAGGTGACGGAAGGTCGTCCGCATATCGTCGATATGATCAAGAACGGCGAGATTGCGCTGATCATCAATACGGTGGAAGAGAAGCGTCACGCCATCAACGACTCGCGTTCGATTCGGACGTCAGGTCTGATGGCGCGCGTGACGATGTTTACCACCATCTGGGGCGCCGAAGCAGCGGTCGCCGGTATTCTGGCGGGGGATGCATTGAAGGTTTATGCCATCCAGTCGCTGCATGCACAACTGAACTGATTAATTGTTATGTCTAAGGTTCCATTAACCGTGGCGGGCGCTGCGATGCTCAAGGAAGAGCTGCATCGCCTGAAGACGATTGAACGGCCGGCGGTCATTGAAGCGATTGCCGAGGCGCGGGCGCACGGCGATCTGTCGGAAAATGCCGAGTACGATGCTGCCAAGGAAAAGCAGGGCTTCATCGAAGGCCGTATACAAGATGTAGAAGGCAAACTCAGCCACGCACAGATCATCGACCCGGCCGCCATGGATGCCGACGGGCGTTGTGTCTTCGGTGCAACCGTTGATCTTGAAGATGCAGATTCAGGCCAGACGGTGACCTACCAGATCGTGGGTGAGGATGAAGCCGATATCAAGCGGGGTAAGATTTCATTTGCATCGCCCTTGGCGCGCGCCCTGATCGGTAAATTTGCTGGCGATGTCGTGCAGGTGCAGACGCCGGGCGGTCAGCGTGAATACGAGATGATTGACGTCCGTTACGTCTGAAACCCGGTTGTCGGGCAGCTACGGACTAGCGGTTCTGGAAGTTGCGCTTGAGCTGACGCGGCGCTTTGCGGCGAGCAACGGCCTTGCCCGATTTGTCGGCTTTGACTTCAAGCTTTGGCCGCCAGACGACCAGGAGTTTGCCGATGTGTTGTACCGCTGCGGCGCCCAGTGTGTTGCAGATTTCGGCCAGGTAGCGCTCGCGCAACTCGCGCTCGTCGCTAACGACGCGGATCTTGATCAGACCATGCACGTTCAACGAATGGTCGATTTCCTTCAGGACGCTGGGCGACAGGCCATTGTCAGCGATGGTGACCACCGGGTTCAGGCTATGTGCCTCGGCCTTGAGCTCCCGGCGCTGTCCGGTGCTGATAGGCAATTCGCCGACGCTAGCTGCTTCAGTAGGATGGTCGTCGATGAGTTGGGCAATTCGGTCGGCAGTCATGATGAAATAGGCACTCGGGGCAGTAAATACGGATAATGCAAGGCTGGCATTGTACGCCAGCCATCGCGAAGACAGGCAGAAGCAGACGAAAGACATGGCAAGAACCAAAACCAGCAAGGCATGGATGCGCGAGCATGTGAACGATCCCTGGGTGCAGCGCGCCAAGGCGGAGGGATGGCGTTCGCGCGCCGCATTCAAGCTGATGGAGGTCGATGACAAGGACAAACTGATCCGCCGGGGTGGCATCATTGTCGATCTGGGTTGCACCCCGGGCGGTTGGTCGCAGGTGGCGCGTAAACGGCTGGGTACAACCGGTCGTGTCATCGGGCTGGATCTGTTGCCGCTGGATCCCTTGTTGCCGGGCGTGGACTTCCTGCAGGGGGATTTTCATGACGAGGCCGTGCTCAAACAGGTCGAGGCAATGTTGCACGGTGCCAAGGTAGACCTTGTACTTTCCGATATGGCCCCCAATATGTCGGGTATTCCCATGTCGGATCAGGCACGATCAATCCATCTGGCCGAACTGGCGCTCGATTTCGCCGCGAATCACCTGCAGCCGCAGGGGGCGTTTCTGGTCAAGGTGTTCCAGGGGTCAGGGTTTGCGGAGTATGTGGTCGCCATGCGCCAGGTATTCCGTAAGGTGGTCACACGTAAGCCCGAAGCGTCACGGGGCCGCAGTAGCGAGCTTTATCTGCTGGGGCAGGGGTTGAAGTAACGCGCATTTCCCCGATCCGGGTATGGGCTTAAGCATTGCCCAAGGTTGTGTCACGGAGTCGGGTTAGAATAGAACATCGGTTTCACTTTACTAGGCAGAAAGCCATCGTGAATAACAACATGTTTCGCAACATCGCCATCTGGGTCGTCATCGGTCTGGTGCTGATGACGGTATTCAACCAGTTCAACAGCAAGCAGGCGACCCAGAATTCGATCGAATATTCCCAGTTCATCGAAGAGGTGAAGGACGGCAAGATCAGCAAGGTCGTCATGGAAGGCCGCACCTTGAAGGCGACCACCAGTGACGGCAAAAAGATCACCTCCTACGCGCCGCCCGATATCTGGCTGGTATCCGATCTGCTGAAGAGTGGCGTCAAGATCGAAGCCAAGCCCGAAGAAGAGCCTTCGATGCTGATGAATATTTTCGTCAGCTGGTTCCCGATGCTGCTCCTGATTGGCGTGTGGATTTTCTTCATGCGCCAGATGCAGGGCGGTGGCGCCAAGGGTGGCGGCCCGTTCTCGTTCGGTAAGAGCAAGGCGCGCATGACCGACCAGGCCCAGAACACGGTGACCTTCGCCGATGTGGCCGGCTGTGATGAGGCCAAGGAAGAAGTGCAGGAGCTGGTGGATTTCCTCAAGGATCCCACCAAGTTCCAGAAGCTGGGTGGCCGTATTCCGCGTGGCGTGTTGATGGTGGGTAGCCCGGGTACCGGTAAAACGCTGCTCGCCAAGGCGATTGCGGGTGAAGCCAAGGTGCCTTTCTTCTCGATTTCCGGTTCGGATTTCGTCGAGATGTTTGTTGGCGTCGGTGCGGCCCGGGTGCGCGATATGTTCGAGCAGGCCAAGAAGCAGTCGCCCTGCATCATCTTCATCGATGAGATCGACGCCGTAGGTCGCCATCGTGGCGCAGGCCTGGGTGGTGGTAACGACGAACGCGAACAGACGCTGAACCAGATGCTGGTCGAGATGGATGGTTTTGAAGGCAGTCAGGGCGTTATCGTGATTGCCGCGACAAACCGTCCGGATATTCTGGATCCGGCGCTGCTGCGTCCGGGCCGTTTCGACCGTCAGGTCGTGGTGCCGTTACCCGATATTCGCGGCCGCGAAGAAATCATCAAGGTCCACATGCGCAAGGTGCCGGTGGCGCCGGATATCAAGGCCGATATTCTGGCGCGTGGCACGCCGGGGTTTTCGGGCGCCGATCTGGCCAACCTGGTGAATGAAGCGGCCTTGTTTGCCGCACGCCTGAACAAGCGTCTGGTCGACATGGAAGACTTTGAAAAGGCCAAGGACAAGATCATGATGGGCGCCGAGCGTCGCAGCATGGTCATGAGCGAGGACGAAAAGCGCAATACGGCTTACCACGAGTCAGGCCATGCCGTGGTTGCCAAACTGCTGCCCAAGTCAGATCCGGTGCACAAGGTAACGATCATCCCGCGTGGTCGTGCACTGGGCGTGACCATGCAGCTGCCGGAGCAGGATCGTTATGCCTATGATCGTCAGTACCTGATGGATCGGATTGCCGTACTGTTCGGTGGTCGTGTGGCCGAAGAGCTGTTTATGCACCAGATGACGACCGGCGCTTCGAATGACTTCGAGCGTGCCACGTCGATGGCGCGCGATATGGTGACGCGTTACGGTATGTCGGATCTGGGCCCCATGGTTTATGGCGAGAACGAAGGCGAGGTGTTCCTCGGCCGCTCGGTCACGACGCACAAGGCCTTGTCGGAAGCGACGATGCAGAAAGTCGACGCCGAAATTCGTCGCATCATCGACGAACAATACGCGCTGGCCAAACGCCTGCTCGATGAAAACCGCGATAAGGTCGAAGCCATGACGCAAGCGCTGCTCGAATGGGAAACGATTGATGCCGAGCAGATCAATGACATCATGGCCGGCAAGTCGCCACGGCCACCGCAACCGCCGGGGTCATCGAGTACGCCATCGGCGCCGGCCACCGAAGCTGCCTCGGGCGCTGCGGCGACAGCCTAATTGGAGCCGGGAACCCTTCAGGCCGACCCTCGGGTCGGCCTTTTTACGTGAATATGCCTGAACATCACATACCTTGCGGATCCCACATGCTGACCTGGTCACCGGGGCGGCCACTGGTGATGGGGATCGTCAATGTCACACCGGACTCTTTTTCCGGCGACGGGCTGCATCTCCGGACGGATGCGGCCTTCGACCAGGCAATGCGGATGATAGCGGCCGGGGCCGATCTGGTTGACGTTGGGGCGGAATCGACGCGACCGGGCGCGCAACCTGTCGCTGTGCAGGAAGAGCTGGATCGCCTGCTGCCCCTGCTGGAAAAACTGATGGCCGCCGGTGTACCGGTTTCCGTCGATACGATCAAGGCGCCGGTCATGGCCGAATCCATTCGGCGGGGGGCGGGCATGATCAACGATGTCACGGCGTTGGGCGACCCGGCGGCAGCGGCCGTGCTGGCGCCGCAGGAGCAGGTGGCGGTTTGCCTGATGCATATGCAGGGCGAGCCTCGTTCCATGCAGGCGTCGCCAGACTATGGTGATGTGGTTGTTGAAGTAACGGGTTTTTTACATCGGGCAGTGGACGAAGCCATCGCTGCGGGTATTGACCGTGCCCGGCTGATTCTCGACCCCGGATTTGGTTTTGGTAAGACCTTTGCGCATAATCAGCAATTGTTCCGGGCGCTGCCTCATCTGGTCAGGCTCGGTCTGCCGGTGCTGGTGGGGGTGTCACGCAAAACCATGATCGGTCACGTGCTCGATAAACCGGTCAGCGACCGTGTTGTCGGAAGCGTTACGGCCGCCGTCTTGGCGGCGCAATATGGCGCGGCGATCGTTCGGGTGCATGATGTGCCCGAGACTGTCGATGCGTTGAAGATGCTTCAGGCACTCGGCTGAATGCATGGTCAGGGTGAGAGCAAGGGTTCATTAGGGAGCGGGCAGGGCATGAGTCGACAATATTTCGGTACGGATGGTATTCGCGGCCGCGTAGGGCAGTATCCAATTACCCCGGACTTCGTTTTGCGCCTTGGCTACGCCGCCGGGCGCGTGCTCGTGGGCCGCAGTGATACCGGAGATCATCGACCCGGTGTATTGATTGGCAAGGACACGCGTAATTCCGGCTACATGCTGGAAGCGGCCCTGGAAGCCGGGTTTTCGGCAGCCGGGGTCGATGTCTGTCTGACCGGGCCATTGCCCACGCCCGGGATCGCTTACCTGACCCGCGCCTTACGTTTGCAGGCCGGTGTGGTCATCTCGGCCTCGCATAATCTGTTCGAAGATAACGGCATCAAATTCTTTTCGGCCGACGGCAAAAAACTGCCGGATGACGTGGAGCGCGCCATTGAAGCAGCGATCAACGAGATGGACGGCAAGCCCATGCAGACCGTGTCACCCAGGGATCTGGGACGCGCCCGCCGCATCGACGATGCCGCTGGCCGCTACATTGAATTCTGCAAGAGTACGGTGCCCGCTAGTTTCGATCTGCGTGGTCTGAAGATTGTGGTCGATTGCGCGCACGGCGCGGCGTATCACATCGCTGCCGAAGTGCTGCATGAGCTGGGTGCCGATGTCGTGGCCATCGGCAATGCGCCGGATGGCGAAAACATCAATGCCGGTGTCGGCGCGCTGCACCCGGAATCGCTGGGTCGGAAAGTAGTTGAAGTAGGCGCCGATCTGGGCATCGCGTTGGATGGCGATGCAGACCGGTTGATCATGGTGGATGCGCAGGGCCAGGCCTACGATGGGGATCAGGTGCTGTATGCCATCGTTCGTGATCGATTGCGCAACGGTCCAGTGGCCGGCGTGGTCGGTACGCTGATGACGAATATGGCGCTGGAACAGGCGCTGGCAGCGGCAAATGTGCCATTCAAGCGGGCCAGAGTCGGTGATCGTTATGTCATGGAGATGTTGACTGCCGAGGGTTGGCTGTATGGTGGGGAAAATTCCGGCCATATTCTGGCGCTGGATTGCCACACCACGGGTGACGGCCTGGTGTCGGCGCTACAGGTGCTGGTTGCGCTGAAGCGTTCGGGCGGAACGCTGGCTGCGCTGCTGGGTGCTTTGCCGCTCTATCCGCAAACCCTAATTAATGTGCCGGTTTCCCCCGGCTTTGACTGGCAACAACAATCGGCCGTTAACAACGCAGTCGCAGAAGCCGGGTCGCGCCTAGGCAACTGCGGCCGCGTTCTGTTGCGGCCCTCCGGCACCGAGCCGGTGCTGCGCGTGATGGTGGAAGCCAAGGACGCATCGGCATCCAGACGGGAGGCTGAAACCATTGCAGCGGCGGTCAGGGCGGTGATCTGACCGGGCTGTCGTTTGGTCCGGATTGACCGGCATGGCGCGGAAATAATAGAATCCGGCTTGCAAAACGGGCGCTCGCCATCAGGTTGAGCGCCTTTTTATCGTAGTCCTGCCCCTGGGATGAATAGGATCCGTGATGACGGTCGTCAGAACACCGCTGGTAGTCGGCAACTGGAAAATGAACGGTAGCTTTGAGGCTAACCGCGCCTTGATCGAGGCGTTGCTGATCGCACTGGCGCAAAAAACGGCGCCGGACGTGGGCGTTTGCCCGCCGTTTCCGTATCTGCCGCAGGTGGGTGCGCTACTGGCGGGCACGAATGTACGCTGGGGCGCCCAGACCGTTTGTGAACATCGTACGGGCGCCTACACCGGGCAGGTAAGCGCCTCGATGCTGCGTGACCTGGGCTGCACGTATGCCATTGTCGGTCACTCCGAGCGCCGTCAGTTTTGTGGCGAAACCGATGAGCAGGTCTCCCTGCAGGCGGTTGCGGCACTGGATAGCGGCCTGACGCCGATTATCTGCGTGGGCGAATCGGCCGAAGAAGAGGCGGCCGGGAAGACCTTGGCCGTGATCGACCGTCAGCTGGCGCCGGTATTGGCGACACTGGCCGGCGTGGCGGATGAAGGGAAAGGTGTGGTGATTGCCTACGAACCCGTTTGGGCCATCGGTACGGGTAAAACACCGACGCCCGAGGGGGTTCAGGCTGTTCATGCGCATATTCGCGAGCGTTTGATGGCGGCCGGTCTGGTGCAGACCCGGATCCTCTATGGGGGCAGCGTTAAGGGCAGCAATGCCGCAACATTGTTCGCGCTGCCCGATGTGGATGGCGGCCTGATCGGGGGCGCCGCGCTTGATGCGCTGGATTTCAGTACAATCTGTACCGCCGCAGCAATTCGTGCGGTGTAAGTTCGGAAGATTAAAAGGAAAGAGAAGCAGGCAATCAGATGGATATTCTTTACGTCGTCGTACTCATCGTTAACATCGTTTCGGCACTGGGTGTGATCGGCCTTGTGCTGATGCAGCATGGCAAGGGCGCCGACATGGGCGCGGCCTTTGGTAGTGGCGCATCGGGTAGTTTGTTCGGTGCAACGGGCTCGGCCAATTTTCTGTCACGTTCGACGGCGGTGCTGGCAACGGTCTTCTTTGTGACCGCGTTGCTGCTGGCGAATTTTCAGTCCCTGCAGTCGAAAAATGCTGGCAGTGTGATGCAATCCAATGTAGAATCGGCACCCGGTGTTACTGGTGCTGCGAGTGTTCCGACGGAAGGCAAAACTGCCGATCCGGAAGGTGCGTCGAAGGCCAAAAACGTACCTCGGTAAGTTACTGTTTTTTTGGTAACAGACCGAACAGGAATGCCGACGTGGTGAAATTGGTAGACACGCTATCTTGAGGGGGTAGTGGCGCAAGCTGTGCGAGTTCGAGTCTCGCCGTCGGCACCA
>VEQK01000029.1 GCA_018883265.1 Rhodocyclaceae bacterium
CATTTACTATGTCCTGCCATAATTCTATTTGCGCCTTTATTTACAACGGGTTAGATTTTGCTGCCCCGTAAGAAGCGGAGAAAAAACACACTATTCCAACAGTGCTTAAAGATTGGGCATCATTATCTCAAAAACTAAGGGCGAATGGGCATGCCCCAAGGGGTGTCGGAGCCAAATCGGTTTTGCCCTAGAAGGTTGATATTGTTGACTGGGCAACCATCAGCGAGACTTTTCGCCGGATCATTGAATCCCAACGTGTGATGCTCAACGTCTAACAGGGCTTTATGTGCCCCGTTAGACCAGGCGGACTTATTTTTTTACGGCCTTGCAAGTGCCGAAATTGAAGCTCTTGTCGGTCAGGTTGTCTTTGAACGAGTAACCCTGCTCCAGGTGGAAGTTGCTGTTCGCGCGGTTGTAATAGAAACGCTTCAATTGATCCGTTGGCTCGGTGCCGACACGTTCAATGCGGATATTTGAACACAGGACTTTCTTCTCTTTGGCCGAATAGGCGCACCGCGTGATCTTTGGCTTCTGATCGTTATTGTCGATCTTGTAGCTGTATTTGCCGGCGGCCACCTGTTGCGGGGTGTACTTGCGGCCGTTGTCCGTTTTGTCGGTCACGGTGCATTCAAGCATGTCGGCAGTGGCGGCAAAGGCAAGGGTGCAGCCGGCCAACAGGATCATGAGTTTTTTCATCAGGTGTCTCCATGGTTGTCGTGGGACGATACTACGATCTTGTCACTTACCCGTAAAGCTGGGTTCGCGCGCTTTGCGGATATTGTTGGGCCCCCCGAGCCGATCAAAGTATGGCTTTGGTATTTGGGCTTAGAATGGGAAAGCCCTCAAGGAGATATTCGAATGATCAAGCTTAAATACCTGTTGCCTTTGCTGATTGTTGGCTGTTCGTCACCGGGTGTTGTGAAGGTGGGCGACAATTTGTACACGATTACCGAGAAAAGCCAGCCGACGCAGGCGGCGGCGGAGCATATTCCTGATCCGGCGATCGACGATATCAACAAGGCTGCCAAGGATTACTGCGATCAGAACAAGCAGATTGTTAAGGCCTTATCGATGGATAAGCCGCTTGACCCGACAATCCGTCAGGAAGATTTCAAGTTGACTTTCAGTTGTATTAACCCTGATTCATCCGCGGGGGTGCAGACGCCTAATGCCGGCCTGTCGCCCAACGCCCAGCGTCTCCAGGAGTTGAAGCAACTCCGCGATCAGGGAGTGATTACACAAAGCGAGTTTGAAGCGAAACGGACGCAGATTCTGCAGCAGATGTAGGCCATGCCACGCCGTATGGATCCGCCAGGGCCAGTTACTTCCCTGTGAAGACAGGTTTGCGCTTGTTGCGGATGGCATCCAGTCCTTCGGCATAGTCATCGCTGCAATACACTGCGTGGCGTAATTCCTGCAGCCGTTCGAATTCCGAGGCGCCCAGATCCTGCTGGCTGTTGAGCGCCCGCATGGATTCTTTCATGACCGAGATGGCGCGCGGCGAGTTCTCGCAGATGCGGGCGACCAGATTGGCGCAGAAGCTTTCAATTTCGGCCACCGGAACGGCGTAGTTGACGGCGCCGGTTTCGGCCAGACGTTGCGCGCTGATGGGCTGGGCAGTAAAGAGTAGCTCGCTCAGAATGTGCGGGTTCATGACCCGGGTAAAGGTCGAGAGACCGTTGATGTTGTAGGGCACGCCAAGTTTGGCCGGGGTAATGGCAAAGGTGGTTGTGGTGGCTGCGATGACGATGTCGCAGGCCATGGCCATTTCGCAGGCGCCGCCCCAGACGGAGCCCTCGATCAGGGCAATGACAGGCGCGGGAAACCCCTGAATAAGCCGGATGAGATGCGGCAGCGTTTCGGACCAGTGCAGCGGGTCACGCCCTGCAGGTGGCAATTCCGACACATCGTGCCCTGCCGACCAGATGGTAGTGCCGGGGTTGGCGCGCAGCACCACGGCGCGCACCTGTTGTGTTCGGAATTCGTCCAGAATGGTCATCAGCGTTTCGGTGAATTCGCTGTTGATCACATTGCGGTGGGCATCGTTGTTCATAGTCACGATGCCGGTGCTGCCTTCGATCCGGCTTTCTAGCATGGTGCACCTCCCGAATTAAAAGGGCCACCAGAGTGGTGGCCCTTTCGCCCTGTTAAGCGGGTGCCAGATGGGTGCGCAGCGACTTCAGCGCCTTGGCTTCGATCTGGCGGATGCGCTCGGCCGAAACACCGTATTCGTCGGCCAGATCCTGCAGCGTGGCGCCGCCGTCATCGGCCAGCCAGCGCGAGGTGACGATATGACGGCTACGGTCATCCAGACGGTCCAGCGCCTGTTGCAGGCCTTCGCTTTGCAGGCGGTCGCGGGCGCGACCTTCCAGCACGGCGGTCGGCTCCATCGAGTCGTCGGCCAGATAATCGATCGGCGCAAAGTTGTCTTCGTCCGACACGTCCGGGCCGGGGTCGAGCGCGATGTCACGGCCGGTCAGGCGCATGTCCATTTCGCGTACATCGGCTTCGGACACGTTCAGCTGGCTGGCGATGGCCTCGGTGGCGGCCTGGTCCAGATGGCTGGCGTTGCCCTTCATGCTACGCAGATTGAAGAACAGCTTGCGCTGGGCCTTGGTGGTGGCCACTTTGACCAGACGCCAGTTCTTCAGGATGTACTCGTGAATTTCAGCCTTGATCCAGTGCATGGCAAAGGACACCAAACGCACACCGCGCTCCGGGTCGAAACGCTTCACGGCCTTCATCAGGCCGATATTGCCTTCCTGGATCAGGTCGGCGTGGGGCAGGCCATAGCCCAGGTACTGACGGGCAGTCGATACCACCAGGCGCAGGTGCGACAGAATCAGCTGACGGGCAGCATCCAGATCGTCGTGATCGCGCAGGCGACACGCCAGATCCTGCTCTTCCTGCTGGGTGAGCATCGGGTACTGTTGTACGGCACGGATGTAGCCATCCAGATTGCCGACCGGCGACGGCATCGCGGTCAAGGCATTGAATTTGGGGTTGGCAATAGTCATTGCAGTCGTTGTCATGGATTTCCTCTCGTTATTATCGTTGTTTTAGCACTCAAAGCAATAGAGTGCTAAAACCGCGAAAAAGTTCCCGGAAACCCGAAATATTTTTAGGGAACGACGATCAGGAAGCCAAAAGTCAGAAAAAGCACTAACAAAACAGCGCCTTGCATCAGGTTCGTGCGACCGGCGGCCAGGGTGATGTTGGCGACCCAGAGCGTTGCCAAGAGCATCACCATTTCATTATTGGAGACGCCCAGCAGCAGCGGATAGCCCATATGCGATGAAATCAGCAGAATCGTCGGCACGGTCAGGGATAGCGTGGCCAGGCCACTGCCCAGCGCGATGTTGACCGAACGCTGCAGCCGATTACGTAGCGCAGCACCGGCCGAAGCGACGCATTCCGGCGCCAGAATCAGCATGGCTACCATCAGGCCGCCCAGGGCGTCGGGGAGGTCGCGGGATTCCAGGCGGTTATCAATCAGTACCGCAAGTTCTTCGGCCAGCAGCACGACGAATAGCAAATTCACCAGAAGCAGTCCGGTGTGGACGGCCAATATCCGGCGGGTAGCGGGCTGTCGGATCAGGTTCCGCAGCCGTTCTCTGCGCTGGGGTTTGGCGCCCGTCTGTTCGGCATGGTCATCAAAAAGGTTGCGGTGACGCATCGTCTGGATAAACAGGAAAATCGCGTACAACAGCAGGGCAACAATCGCGATAAAGACCTCCTGGGCCAGCGCCAGGGTGGGACCAATCGTAGAGTCGGTGAAATTCGGCAACACGAGGACCAGAATCGCCAGAGGCACGATCAGTCCCAGATAAGTCATGGCGCCCTCGGTGTTTACCGTTTGCTGGCGGTGGATGAAGGCGCCGATGAACATGCTCAGACCCAGCATGAACCCGACGGTGATCATGACGGTGGCGGCAATGGTGTCACGAACAAAGGTCGGGTTGCCTTCGCTGTTGCCCAGCACGGTGACCATGATGGCCACTTCAATGATGGTCGCTGAAATTGTCAGAATCAGTGTGCCATAGGGCTCACCCAATACCTCTGCCAGTTCGTCAGCGTGGTGGGTCACCCGGAAGACGGCGGATAGCGTGACGAAGAACAGGACCAGAATCACCAGTCCCTGGCGTGGCCAGGCCTCGACGGGCACGGCCGCCTGGTTGATCGCGACATAGGTGGCCATGCATAGCAGAAGCGGCCACTCGGCGCGAAGTTTTCTCAGCACGGGGTCACTGGCCCAGCAAGGCTTCAGCAAAGGCGCGGGCGGTAAAGGGCTGCAGATCCTCGACCTGTTCGCCGACGCCGATGTAACGAACCGGTTTCGGACACTGACAGGCAATAGCGGCCAGGACGCCTCCCTTGGCGGAGCCATCCAGCTTGGTGATGACCAGGCCGCTGACGCCGATGGCCTTGTCGAAGGCTTTGACCTGGGCGATGGCGTTCTGGCCGATGGTGCCGTCGAGCACTAGCAGCACCTCGTGCGGGGCCGTGTTCTCGGCCTTGGCGATGACGCGGCGAATCTTGGCGATCTCGTCCATCAGATGCATCTGCGTGGGCAGACGGCCTGCGGTATCGGCCAGCACGACATGAATGCCGCGGGCGCGGGCGGCCTGTACCGCGTCGAAAATCACGGCCGATGGGTCGCCGCCCTCCTGGGAAATCACCGTGACATTGTTGCGCGCACCCCAGGCTTGCAGCTGTTCGCGGGCGGCGGCTCGGAACGTATCGCCGGCGGCCAGCAGTACCGAGTGGCCGTCGGCCTGGAATTGGTGGGCCAGTTTGCCCAATGTGGTGGTCTTGCCGGCGCCGTTGATACCCGCCACCATGATGACAAAGGGGCTGCCCGGTGGCGGCGCAATCTGCAGGGGGGTTTCCAGCGGTTGCAGCAGTGTGGTGAGGCTATCGACCAGGGCGGCTTGAATGGCTTCCGGCGTCTGCAGGTTGTCGCGACGGGCTTTTTGACGCAGTTCCTCCAGCAGGCGGACCGTGGCTTCAACGCCGACATCGGCCGACAGCAGCAGCGATTCGAGTTCTTCCAGCAATTCGTCATCGACCTTGCCGCGCGAGAAGAGGCTGCGCACGGAGCCACCAATCTGCTGGCGGGTTTTGGTGAGTCCGGCGAAAAGTCGCTCGCGCCAGGAGCGGCGGGGCGCGTTCTGGGCGTCGGCGTTGGCGTCAGTCATGGGGCAGAGGTATCCTTAGCAATCCTATGATTCTAGCCCAGACTCTGGTCCGACCTCATGAACATTTCCTTACCTCGTCGCGTGCTGCCGGTTTTATGTATTTGCCTGGCGCTTGGTTTGCCGCCGGCCGCTATGGTCGCAATGGCGGCAGACACGGATGCCAATACCTTTGAAACCCGCCTGCCTAATGGCATGAAGGTGGTCGTGCGGGAAGACCATCGTGCGCCGACCGCAGTGCAAATGGTGTGGTACCGGGTCGGCAGCATGGACGAACACGACGGGGTGACTGGCGTAGCGCATGTGACCGAGCACATGATGTTCAAGGGCACGCCGCGCGTGGGGCCCGGCGAATTCAACCGCCGCGTCGCGGCATTGGGCGGACGTGATAACGCCTTTACTAGCACGGATTACACCGCCTATTTCCAGCAGGTACCGGCCAATCAGCTGAAGACCGTGATGGCGCTCGAGGCCGATCGCATGCGTCACCTGACGCTGGATCCGGCTGGCTACAACAAAGAGATTCAGGTCGTGATGGAAGAGCGCCGTATGCGGACGGATGATCAGTCTACCGCCCGCCTGCACGAGGCCATGAATGCGGTGGCCTGGCAGGCGCACCCGTACCGGCGCCCGATCATTGGCTGGATGGGCGATCTGGAGCAGATGACCGTGCAGGATATCCGCGACTGGTATCGCCGCTGGTACGTACCCAATAACGCCACGCTGGTGGTGGTAGGGGATGTGAATCATGCGCAGGTCTTTGCCTGGGCGCGCGATACCTATGGCCGGATCCCGGCGCGGACGCTGGGGGAACGCAAGCAGTATGAAGAGCCGGTGCAAACCGGTCTTCGGCAGCTGGAGGTCAAGGCGCCAGCGGATTTGCCGCTGTTGATCATGGGTTGGAAAGCCCCGCGTGTGAATGACCCGCAGAAGGATATCGACCCGTATGCACTGGAGATGCTGGCGCAGATTCTGGATGGCCACGAAGGCGCCCGCTTGCCGGCGGCACTAGTGCGGGAGCAGCAGATTGCGGTATCGGTGGACGCCAGTTACGACGCCATGAACCGTGGCCCCGGCATGTTCTTCCTGCAGGCCTCGCCACGGCCGGGCCATACCGTTGCCGAACTCGAACAGGCGATTCGTCAGGCGCTGGCTACGGTGGCGAACCAGGGCGTGACCGAGTCGGAACTGACACGGGCCCGAAGCCAGCTGCGTGCCGCTGAGGTCTACAAGAAGGATTCGATGATGGGGCAAGCCATGGAAATCGGCATGCTGGAAACCCTGGGTTACGGCTGGCAGGCCGATAGCCTGATGCTCGATAAGCTGAATGCGGTCACTGCCGCTGATGTGCAGCGGGTTGCCCAGACATATTTCCGTGATGAGCAGCTCACCATTGGCCGGCTGGTGCCGCAACCACTGGACGACGCAGAAATGATGGCGCGGGCGAAGCGGGCGCAGGCGGCCGCCGCACAAGGCCACCACTGAGTAGCGCAAAGGATCAAATGATGACAACCTGGATGAAGTCTTGTGGTGTGACGCTGCTCCTGTGGCTGAGCGTGTGGAGTGGGCTGGCCTTTGCCGCCCCGGTGCAATCGTGGACAACCGCGCAGGGGACGCGCGTGTATTTCATCGAGACGCATGCGCTCCCCATTGTCGATGTACAGGTGCTGTTTCTGGCCGGGTCGGCTTTTGACCCCGCGGACAAACCCGGGCTGGCCTCACTGACCGCAAGCCTGATGGATCAGGGCGCGGGATCGCGCAACGAACAGCAGATTGCAGAGACGCTGGCCGACATCGGCGCGACCCTGTCGGTGGGCGCCGGTCTGGATAGCGCCACCGTGGCGCTGCGTACCCTGTCGGATCCGGATCGCCGTCGCGAAGCCTTCGGCCTGATGGCCGATGTGATGGCGCGTCCTCGCTACGACCGTGCGATCTACAAGCGCGATCTGGCGCGCTCCATCGCAGCACTCAAAGACGCATTAACCAAACCCCAGGTGCTGTCACAGCGGGCCTACATGTCGGCGATTTATCCGGATCAGCCCTATGGCCGTCTGGTGACGCCAGCGTCGCTCGAAGCAATTGGTCACGGCGATGTGACGGCCTTCTGGCGCAATCACTTTACGGCGGGTCGGGCGAGCATCGCGATCGTGGGCGATCTGACGCGTGCCGAAGCCGAGGCCCTGGCCCAGCAATTGCTGGCAGATCTGCCGCCGGATCAGGCAACGGTTGCCAAGGGGTTACCCGCGCCGGCAAGTACACAGGCCAGGGTAGTGCGCGTTGAGCACCCGGCCTCCCAAGCGCATCTGCTGGTGGGTATGCCCTCCGTAGCACGGGATGACCCGGAGCAGATCGCATTACAGGTTGGAAACTACACGCTGGGCGGGGGTGGCTTTGTGTCGCTGCTGACCAAAGAAGTGCGCGAAAACCGCGGCTATGCTTATAGTGTTTACAGTTACTTCCAGCCACAACTGGTACCGGGGCCGTTTACGATTGGTCTCGAAACCAAACGGGCACAGGCCGATGATGCGCTCAAGGTCGTGAACCAGGTTGTCGGTGATTACCTCAAACGGGGTCCGACCGCAGCACAGCTGAAGGCGGCCCAGGACAATATTGCCGGAGGTTTTGCGTTACGTATCGACTCCAACAGCAAGCTGGCAGCCAATCTGGGCGTGATGGCGTTCTACGGGCTGCCGACCGATTGGCTGGAGCAATACCCGGCCCGGGTCCGTGCGCTTACCCCGGAAGCGGTGCGTGAGGCATTCCGCAAACATGTATCGCCGGAGCGTCTGGTGACGGTGCGCGTTGCCACGGATTGATTGGTGAATCGTTCCGTCAAATCGGGTGCCATGGCTGCGCGACCAAGTCAGGTGCGCATCATCGGCGGCAAGCATCGTGGCCGCAAGTTGCCGGTGGCCGATGCGCCGGGCTTAAGGCCAACACCGGATCGGGTGCGTGAAACGCTCTTCAATTGGCTGGGCCAGAATCTGACCGGTTGGCATTGCCTGGATCTGTTTGCCGGATCGGGTGCGCTGGGCTTTGAGGCATTGTCCCGGGGCGCCGCTTCGGTGGTGCTGGTGGAACAGGTGGCGCGTGTGGCCAGAGGCCTGCAGGCAGCCGCAGATCTACTGGCCGACTCGGGGTTACAGGTGGTCTGCGCCGATGCGTTGGTCTATCTGTCGCGCCCTGCGTTGTCTCAAGGCGCCAAGCTGGATCTGGTCTTTCTGGATCCGCCCTATGGACAGGGATGGCTGGATCGGATCATCATGCCGCTATTGCCACATCTGGCCTCAGGCGCCCGGCTCTACATCGAGTCCGAGCAGCCGTTGCCCGAACAACTTGCCCCCGGTTTATCCTGTATCCGGCAGGGCAAGGCGGGGCAGGTGCATTATCATCTTTATGTCTACGAGCCTTCGAACTCCTCTATCCAAGCTGCCTGACATGCTAAAACGTGAAATCGCCATCTATCCTGGCACCTTTGATCCGCTGACCTGTGGCCATGAAGATCTTTTGCGTCGTGCCGCCGGGCTGTTTGATGAAGTCGTGCTGGCCATTGCCGAAAGCCGGGGCAAGTCGCCGGTATTCACGCTGGAGGAACGGGTCGAGATGGCAAAGACCGTTCTGGCCCCCTTCAGGAATGTGCGCGTGGTCGGGTTTGATGGCCTGCTCATGGAGTTTGTACATGCCCAGAAAGCCAAGGTCCTGATCCGTGGTTTGCGCGCTGTCTCCGACTTCGAGTACGAATTCCAAATGGCCGGCATGAACCGCCGTCTGTATCCGGAAGTGGAAACCGTATTTCTGACGCCGGGTGAGCGCCACATGTTCGTCTCGGCCACGATGGTGCGGGAGATCGCGCGGCTAGGGGGCGATGTCAGCTCCTTTGTGCCGCCGCACATTAATGAATGCTTTGTTGCACGCGGCTGGGGAAAACCCGCGTCCTGACGTGGGTATGGACTGGCTAAAAAGACGCCAATCGGCGAGAATTCCGTTCTGTCTGAAACGTTGTCCAGGAGTCTGCCATGTCGCTCATAATCACCGATGAGTGCATTAACTGTGATGTTTGCGAACCCGAGTGCCCGAACGAGGCCATTTCGCAGGGTCCGGAAATTTACGAAATCGACCCGAACAAGTGCACCGAGTGCGTGGGTCACTATGATGAGCCGCAGTGCCAGCAGGTGTGCCCGGTCGACTGTATTCCGAAGGATCCGGCGCATGTCGAAAGCCAGGAACAGCTGTGGGCTAAATACGAAAAACTGACCGGCAAATAATTCGGTCACGCGAACAGGGCGCGGTGTCCGGAACGCACTCGCAGCTCAGATGCCGCTTCGTTCCACTCGCGCCAATTCGCTACTCACGCGCACCCGCCCCCATGCCCTGTCCGATTTACGCCACAAGCGTAGTGGTCACCCTGTTTAACTGTGTCCGGCGGCTTGCTTGAAATTCGATATAGGGTCATGCGAGAGGAGCGAATCGGCGCGTAGCGGCGTCTGAGCGACGTTCGCATGACCCTATGTCGGATTGATACGTCAGGTCACTTCTGACACTGCGGGCAGTAAAACGTTGAACGCCCCGCTTGCCTGATTTTTCTGACCGGGTTGCCGCAACCGACGCACGGTTCGCCTTCGCGCTCATACACTGCGCATTGCAGCTGGAAGCAACCGGCGCCACCATCCGAATGCACATAGTCGCGAACGCTTGAGCCGCCTGCGGCCACAGCCGCCGAGAGTGTCTTCTTGACGGCATCGGCTAGCCGGTCACAACGCGTCGCACTGATTTTCTGTGCCGAGCGTAGTGGCGAGATGCCCGAGAGAAAGAGACTCTCGGCGGCGTAGATGTTGCCGATGCCGACGACCATATGGCTGTCCATGAGTACAGGTTTGATTGGCCCCGAACGTTTGCGCAGGTGGGTATGCAGCCATTCACCATCGAAAGCCGCGTCCAGGGGTTCAACGCCGAGCACCTGGATGAGCGAATGCGCTTCGATGGGACTTTGGTTGTCATGCCAGAGCAGTGCGCCAAAGCGACGGGGGTCGCGAAATCTCAATACCTTGTCGCCAAAGGCGATATCGACATGATCGTGCGTTTGTGGCGGCGTATTCGGGGTCACGATCCGCAGGCTGCCCGACATACCGAGGTGCAGGATCAGCGTCGCTGTTCTGTCATCGGCCAATTGGTCAATGTCGAATAGCAGATACTTGCCACGCCGGCGAATGTCAGCCAGCCGTGCGCCCGTGAGCCGTTGACCCAGATTGGCCGGTAGGGGATAACGAAGTTTCGGCGCCCGGGTCAACGCGCCGGTTATGGTACGACCCTTGATCTCGGGCAGCAGCCCGATACGGCTTACTTCGACTTCGGGTAATTCGGGCATGGCACTTTTCCTGCACGGCAATCGTCGAGATAGCGGCCGGTGTCGCGGCGCAATTGATGAAGTAAGTATAAGATAGCGCCACCATGCCGCTCCTGCAAAATTTGTTTCCCGCATCCTTGCCGAAAAACGCACCCACCCGATTGCGTCACCGCGTGCAGGGCATCCTTTTGGCAGGGTGGCTCAGTGCCACCGGAGTTCAGGCCGAGCCGCTGCCGGATTCGCCCGTCGATACGCCGCCGCAAGTGGTGTTCGAGGTGGTGCTCGCCGAAATTGCGCTCAAGCGAGACAAGCCGCAAATCGCCCTGGCGGCTTACGCCGATCTGGCGCTTAAATACAACGATGCGGCCATTTTCCGTCGCACGATGGAAATCGCCGCGTTGAATCGTCATCCGGAGCTGATGCTCGAGGCGGCGAGGCTCTGGGTCGAGAAGGAACCGGATTCAACGGATGCGCTGAACGCGCTTTCCGGAACGCTCATTCTGCTCGGCCGTTATGCCGATGCACAGCCAGTGCTGGCGCGTTATCTGGCGCTGCTGCCAGCGGATCAGCGCGGGCGGGCAATGCTCCAGTTGCCGCAGCGCTTTCCGCCATCAGCGGACCCTCAGCGAGCGCGCAAGCTCGTTGATCTGGTGACCGAGCCCTATCTGTCGATGCCGGAGGCACTGCTGACAAGGGCGCAGTTCGCCTTGCGGGCCGGGGATGATGCCGCTGTGCTGCAAAACGTGCAGCAGGTTCGTCGTCTGCAACCGGATTCCGAAGCCGCGCTATTGCTGAACGCCCAGATTCTGGCGAAACAGTCGCCGGATGCCGTGTTGCCGCTATTTGCCCGTTTCCTGTCTGAATATCCAAAAGCCGCGACGGTGCGGGCGCTGTATGCGCAACAGTTGCTGAATGCGGGCCGTCTCTCGGAGTCCAGAGTGGAAGTGGCCCGTGTGCTGGAGCAGAACAAAGTGGCGCCGGAGCCGCTGTTTGCGGTTGCGGCGGTTGCCGTGCAGGCCCAGGCGCCGGATTTGGCAATTACGGCCCTGAACCGGTTGTTGCAGGAGGACTCGATCGACACCGCCCTGATCGAATATAACCTCGGTCTTGCCTATGAAGCCCGGGCCGATCTCGAACGCGGCGCCCAGAGTGCAGCAAGCGGCGATGCGGCGCATTCAGATGCAGAAGCGATTCTGCACTACCAACAAGTTAGTCGCGGCGAATACCTCGTGCCCGCTCGCCTCCGTGCGGCCAATCTGATGGCCAAGCGCGGAAATCTGGCCGGGGCGCAGGCGTTGCTGCAGGCAACCCCAGTCGAAACGCCGGGTGCGCGCACGGAACTGGTCATCGGTGAGGCCGCGCTGCTTCGTGATGCCGGAGATCCGGCATCGGCGCTCAAGCTGGTCGAACGCGCCGTTGCCAAGGATCCATCCAACACCGTACTGCGTTACGAGATGGGGATGATGGCCGAGCGGCTGGGTAAGCTGGATTTGTTCGAGCGCAGTATGCGCGAGGTGATCCGTCGGGATCCAAAATATGCGCAGGCCTATAACGCACTCGGGTTCACCTATGCTGACCGGAATATACGGTTGAAAGAATCACGCACGCTGATCGAGAAGGCGTTGTCGCTGGCGCCGAACGATCCTTTCATTCTCGATAGTATGGGTTGGTTGTGCTACCGCGAACACAAACTTGATGCGGCACTGGACTATTTGAATCGTGCTGCAGCGCTGCGAGCGGATCCGGAAATTATTGCGCACCAGGTGGAAGTCCTGCGTACGATGGGCCGGGTTGAGGAGGCGCTTCGACTCTGGCGCGTCGGATCGCAGCGGTTTCCTGAGAGCGATCAACTCAAGGCGGTGGGTAAGACCCTGCCTGTCGCCACACCGGCTGTGACGCCCAGGAGTCTGTAGGTGATCACCGGCGGCTGGTTGGGTAGGTTGCGCGGCGCGTTGCTGTTAGGGATGAGTGGCCTGCTGCTAGCCTGTGCGCACGTTGCAGGGCCGACGGTTGGCCAGACCGCGGACGCGTCATCCTGGCAGGTGGCCGGGCGTTTTGCGGCGGGCCAGTTACCGCTTAACGGGGGGGTCGAAAGCGACCCCGTGGCTGGGCGCTTCGCCTGGCAGCATTCGGCCGCAGAAGATGTCCTCTGGTTGATTGGCCCGCTAGGCAATACGCTGGCCCGTGTCGATATGACGCCAGGGGGTGTGCGCTGGCAGGATGCGACCGGCAAGCGTGGCGAAGCGACCAACCTGGGTGCACTGGGTCAGTCGCTGGCAGGAATCGCCCTACCGGATCTGCCGGCTGACCGCTGGTTGCATGGACAATGGCCGACGGGCACCGTGCAGCAACGTGATGCCACGGCACGGGTGTTGACCGCTTCCGGACGCGGCT
The DNA here is from genome assembly GCA_018883265.1 of Rhodocyclaceae bacterium. GTDB lineage: Bacteria > Pseudomonadota > Gammaproteobacteria > Burkholderiales > Rhodocyclaceae > Fluviibacter. The sequence continues at coordinate 12,934 of VEQK01000029.1, forward strand.
GGCAATTTGCCTACCGCTATGGCGCACCAGCGCCGGAGGGCTGGCCGCTGGCCATTGAGGCGGCAGGCCCCGATGGCTTGTGGCTACGGTTGGCCTTAACCGAATGGAACGGGGTCGCCGACCCGTCTGACGCTCCGGCGCCCTGAGCGAATGGCCGCGATGAGTTTCAGCGATGCCGCACAACTTCCGGATCCGCAGATGGCCATGCGCTGGAACTGGTCGTCACTGTATCCGGCGCCGGCCAAGCTCAATCTCTTTCTGCATGTGACGGGGCGCCGTGAGGATGGGTACCACACCCTGCAGACGCTGTTCCGTTTTGTGGGTCTTTACGATGCACTGCGATTTGTCCCGCGCAGCGATGACCGGATTGCTCTGGCGAATCCGATCCCCGGGGTGGCGCCGGAAGACGATTTGACCGTACGAGCGGCCGAAGCATTGCGCCATGCCGCCGGGGTGCGTGACGGTGTCACGATTCAACTTGAAAAGCATCTACCGATGGGCGGCGGCCTCGGCGGCGGAAGTTCCGATGCGGCCACCGTGCTTATCGCCCTCAACAATCTCTGGCAGCTGGGAGGGAGCCGGGCCGAGCTGTTGTCTCTGGCGTTGCCACTGGGCGCCGATGTTCCCGTCTTTGTACTCGGACAGAGTGCCTTTGCCGAGGGGGTCGGCGAGGCGCTGACGCCGGTGGTTTTGCCGGAAGCCTGGTATCTGATCATTCACCCCGGAGTCTCGATCCCGACGGCGGAGATCTTTGCCTCTGCGCTGCTGCGGCGGGATACGCCCCCAATCTCTCCGGCCGATTGGGCGGGGGCGCTACAAGGGCGAGGGGTTGGGGCAAATGATCTGGAGGATGTGGCGGCAGCAATGTACCCGGCCGTCGCTGAGGCATTGGCCTGGCTGAAGGTGCAGCCGGAAACTTCAGGGCGTGTTCGTATGACAGGGTCAGGCGCCTGTGTTTTTGCGGTTTTCGACGATGAGGCGACTGCCGGGACGGTGCGTGCCCGTTTGGCGACGGTGGTTCCTGGCTGGAGCGCCTGGGTGACCCCGGGGCTGGATCGGCACCCGTTGTTTGATCTCATTCCCGGTCAAGCCTCTTGAGCCGTTCCCTGAAGGGCCTTGCATGAAGGGGGCAAAGGGCTTAGAGGGGATGTGCAAACGCAAAAAATCCGATATAATCTTGCCCTCATCGCCTTGAAGGTTTGCCTTGGGGTGTGTGTTGGGGAGTCGCCAAGCTGGTTAAGGCACCGGATTTTGATTCCGGCATGCGAAGGTTCGAATCCTTCCTCCCCAGCCAGAAATTCGGGCAGTTGCGAAAGCAGCTGCCCATTTTGTTTGTCGCGTTTGACGTGTCTTCGACGGGCACACCGATTGGTCCAGGAAACCCAAGGATAACCAGATCATGGCCTTCCAGAACCTGATGGTCTTTTCCGGCAATGCCAACCCCAAGCTGGCTGCCGAAGTTGCCGAGCGTCTCGGCCTGCCACTCGGCCGTGCCGATGTTGGTCGCTTTTCCGATGGAGAAGTGAGCGTCGAAATCCAGGAACACGTGCGCGGCAACGATGTATTCGTGTTGCAGTCGACCTGTCACCCGTCGAACGACAACCTCATGGAGCTACTGGTCATCGTTGATGCCCTCAAGCGTGCGTCGGCCGGCCGGATCACCGCCGCCATCCCGTATTTTGGTTATGCCCGTCAGGATCGTCGCCCACGCTCGAACCGTGTGCCCATCGCTGCGAAGCTGGTGGCCAACATGCTGGTTGCCGCCGGCGTCGACCGTGTGATGACGATGGATTTGCACGCCGAACAGATCCAGGGTTTCTTCGATATTCCGGTCGACAACATCTATGGCCTGCCAATTCTGCTGGACGATGTTCGAAACAAGCATCTGGAAAAGCCGATCGTCGTGTCGCCCGACCATGGCGGTGTGGTGCGCGCCCGGTCGCTGGCCAAGCGTCTGGAATGCGATCTGGCCATCATCGACAAGCGTCGCCCGAAGGCGAACGTGTCGGAAGTCATGAATATTATCGGTGACGTCTCGGGCAAGGATTGCATCATCGTCGACGATCTGGTCGACACGGCAGGCACCTTGTGCAAGGCTGCCGTCGCCCTCAAGGAAAACGGCGCCCGTAGCGTGACGGCGTACTGCACGCACCCGGTACTGTCTGGTGCAGCGGTTGAGCGTCTTAACGACTCGGTGCTCGACGAGCTGGTGGTGCTGGACACGATACCGCTCAGCGAGACCGCACAAAAGTGTTCACGTATCCGGCAGCTGCCGGTTGCAGAGTTGCTGGCGGAAACCATCCGCCGCATCAGCAAGGAAGACTCCGTCTCCTCGCTGTTCATCGACTGAGGCATTCGCCGAGGTCATTTAACCGGGGAACCTGGTCGCGGGTTATCCCATTTCTGGAGTAAGTCATGAACTTTGAATTTAATGCTACCAAGCGTGATGTGCAGGGATCGAGTGCGAGCCGCCGCCTGCGTCGCGCTGGCCGAGTTCCCGGCGTCATTTATGGCGCGGGCAAGCCGGCTGTTTCGTTCGATGTGGATCATAACGAGATCTACCAGTGCCTGCGCAAAGAAGCGTTCCATGCGTCCGTCGTGACGGCGAACCTGGATGGTGCCAAAGAGCAGGTGCTACTGCGCGACGTGCAGCTGCATGCCTACAAGCCGCTGGTCCTGCACGTGGATTTCCAGCGCGTCGATGCCAACACCGAACTGCACACCAAGGTGCCGCTGCACTTCATCAACGGTGAAGTCTGCCCGGGCGTCAAGCTGCAAGGCGGTATCGTCAGCCATGTCATCACCGAAGTGGATATCGCCTGTCTGCCGAAGGCACTGCCGGAATACATCGAAGTGGATCTGAAGGATCTGGTGATGGGTCACTCGCTGCACGTGAGCGATCTGAAGCTGCCGGCCGGTGTGCGTATTGTTCAGCACGGTTCGGGCAACCCGGTCGTGGCTGCCGTGATGGCCGTCAAGGGTTCGAACGCCGACGCGGGCGAAGCTGCCGACGCAGGTGCCGCACCGACTGCCGAGTAATCGGCGTCTGCCGTTTTGCGGCAGACAGCAAGATCAAGCCGTGCCGGTTCGCCTGCACGGCTTTTTTCATGGAACAACGGAAATTAAGTTAGGCTACGCCTCATGAACGTATCGCCGAATCTACCGGGCGCCAAACCCGAAGACCTGCCGCGCCCTGCCAAGGCGGCCCCCACGCTGTCACCGATCCGGCTGATCGTCGGCTTGGGCAACCCGGGTGCCGAGTATGAGCAGACACGCCACAATGCCGGTTGCTGGGGCATCGACGCGATGGCGCGCGCACTGGGCGCCAGTGGTTTTAGTGCCGACAAAAAAATGAAAGCCGATGTCGCCTCGGTGCAAGTGGATGGCCGCAAGATCTGGTTGCTCAAACCGCAAACCTTCATGAACTGTTCCGGTCAATCGGTAGGACCCTTTGCCCGCTTTCATGATATTTGCCCGAACGAGGTGCTGGTGTTGCACGATGAGCTAGATCTGCTCCCCGGGCAAGTGCGCGTCAAACTGGGAGGCAGCAGCGGGGGGCACAATGGGCTCAAGGACATTCAGTCGGCCCTCGGCACACCGGATTACTGGCGACTCCGGCTCGGCATCGGTCATCCGCGGTCGTTGCAACTGAATCAGGGCGTCTCGGATTTCGTGCTGCATCGCCCGCGTCAGGACGAGCAGATCGAGATTGATCGGGCGGTGGATCGCGTTGCTGCCGAAAGCCACCTGCTTGTACGAGGCGACATGACAGAAGCGCAGCGTTTGTTGCACACTATGCCTAAACCGACGGTTTAATCAGCTTTGAATGGATCTCAATAGTCACAAGGAACTTTCATGAAAAAAGCACTTCTCACCCTTTCCAGTATCGTATTCATTGCCACGGGAGCCTTTGCAGAGAGCAGCAATCTTAAAAGCGGTGTCGGCGGTGCTTTAGGTGGCGCGGGTGGCGCAGCCCTCGGCAATGCCGTGGGTGGCACGACCGGCGCCGTTGTGGGTGGTGCCGTCGGTGGCGGTGCCGGCGCAGCAGTGACGACTAAAGGCAAAGGTAAAACCGGGGCTGTCGTGGGCGGTGCCGTCGGTGGTGGCGCGGGTGCAGCGATCGGAAAGAGTGCCGGTGGTGGTACTGCCGGGGCTGCCCTCGGCGCGGGTCTTGGCGGTGGTGCTGGCGCGGCGTTGGGCCGTCAACTCTCCAAGTAAGGGGAGAACGGTGTAGCCGCATGGACGGTTGCACCGGATGACTTAGCGGTTAGCAGGATTCCGCGGATCATCACCCGTGGCGATGGCTTTATTCGCTGCCATGGTTTTGGCATCAGCCGCTTCCCAGCCACCCCCCAAAGCCATATACAGCGACACCTGGGAGAGGGCCCGATCTGCCTGGGAACGCGCCAGGTCCAATTGCGCCTTGAATAAGCTGTCTTCGGCATTCAATACGGTTAGGTAATCTGCGTAACCGTAGTTAAATTGCATGCTCGACAGATTGGCATAGGTTGTGAGTGTGCTGACCTGCTTTTGTCGGGCCACGACAAGTTTGCGCGTTTCTGCGGTGGCGATGAGCGCGTTGTCCGCATCTCGGAAGGCGCTCTCGACAGCTTTGAGGTACTGGCTCATCAAAGCCTGTTGATCTGATTTGGCGCCCATGTACTGACCATAGATTTCGCCCCCCTTGAACAACGGTCCCGTGACAATCGCACCTACATCCCAGATGCTGGAGCCCGTGGTAAACAGCGATCCTAGTGCGGTTGCTGTTGTTCCTACCGAGCCGGTTAGAGAAATATTTGGGAAGAATTTGGCTTTGACCGCACCAATCTGGGCGTTCGCCTCGATAAGCTGCTGTTCGGAAAGGCGTACATCCGGTCGGCGGGCCAGCAAATCAGAGGGAAGCCCGGCCGGTGGCGTCGGCAGGACAAGCTGATCGATCGGTTTGCCGCGCGGCACGGTGCCAGGATTGCGCCCCAGAACGAAATTGAGGTTGTTCTCCTGTTCGCCAACCGCCAGCAACAGGGGTGGGATGGCGGCTTCAGCCGCATCGACCTGGGATTGGATCTGTGAGACCTGGACCATGTTGGCTGTGCCATACCGGAAACGCAGATCAAAAATGCGCAGCGTCGTTTTGTAATTTTCGAGTGTCTGGCGGGCGACGGCCAACTGCTGATCCAGCGAGCGCAGGGTGACATAGATATTGACGACTTCGCCCGCAACGCTCAGTGCAATGGCCTGGCGAGAAGCAATGGCTGCAGCTTGGTTCGCACTTGCGGCTTCGTACTGGCGTCGTAGGCCGCCAAAGACATCCAGCTGCCAGGTAGCTGGTAACGCCATAGTCCCGATGGTGGTCAGGCTGCCCGGCGTGCTGGTCACAACCGTCTGATCCAGCCCCATAAACTGTCCGCGCTCTGCGGCGCCGTAGTACTCGACTTGAGGAAAGAACTTGCCGCGAGTGGTGATGAGCGTACCGCGTGCTTTGCGCACCCGGGCAATGGCCGATTGTAGGTCTCGGTTATTGCTCAAACCGTCCTCGACCAGCTGATTGAGCACCGGATCCTCAAAGGCTTCCCACCAGGCATCAGTGGATGAAACAGTGCCGAGCGCACTTCCATCGCTCGGTTGCGTGGGGGCGGAGCGGAATTGCTCCGGTGCATTGACGTCGGGTCGCTCATAGTCGGGGCCGACGGCACAGGCTGACAGGAATGCGGCGCAGACCATGACGGCAAGGAGGGTGCGCGCGGCGTGATGGCTCATTGCTCACCCTCCGTGTTGGCCGTCGAAGACAGATTGTGGGGCCCTGGCTGAGCCGGGGTGTTCGCCACCATTTGCTTCTTCAGGTTGCTACGTTCTTCAAAGACCACGAAAAATAGGGGCACAAATATGATGGCAATCATGGTGGCGCCGATCATGCCGCCAATGATGCCAGTTCCGATGGAGTGACGGCTATTGGCAGAAGCGCCGACCGCGATGGCGAGCGGAACGCACCCAAGGATGAACGAGAGCGAGGTCATCATGATCGGACGGAAGCGCACTTCTGCAGCATGGAGTGCGGCATCCACGACCGACATGCCCTTCTCGACGTTCGCTACGGCAAATTCAACGATCAGAATCGCATTCTTGGCGGCCAGAGCAATCAGTGTTACGAGCCCGATCTGAAAGTACACATCATTCTCCAGGCCGCGCAGCAGCACCGCCAGTAGGGCACCACACAGCGCGAATGGCACGGCAAACATCACGCTGAAAGGTAGAGACCATTTTTCATAGAGCGCGGCCAGAATCAGGAAGACCATGACCAGCGCAAAGGCGAACACAAAGAGGGCGGTGCTGCCGGATTTGAGCTGTTCATAGGCCTCACCCGACCAGGCGATCTTGTAACCCGGTGGTAAGACTTCGTCAGCGATTTCCTGCATGGCCTGGATGGCCTGGCCGGAACTATAGCCGGCGGCGTTGTTGCCGGTGATCTGGACGGAGGGGTAGGCGTTAAATCGGGTCACAATGTCCGGGCTGGCCTGATAGTTGTAGCTAATCAGTGCACGTAGCGGAACCATGGCGCCCATGCGGGAACGAACGTACATCGCATCAAAGGCCGAAGGGTCCTGGCGGTATTGCGACTCGGCTTGCAGAATCACCTGCCACAGGCGGTTCTGGTAGGCGAACTGGTTGACGTACTGGGAGCCCACCATGGTCTGCAGCGTATCGTAGACATCGTTGACCGCCACATCGAGCAACTCGGCTTTGCCCCGATCCACGTTCACGAACATTTCACGGGCATTCGTGCTAAACGTTGTGTTGATGGCCGTCAGTTCAGGGCGCCTTTTTGCCGCCGCCAGGAAGCGCATGGTTTGCTCTTCCAGCTCCTCCATGGATCCGTTGCCGGTTTGCTCAAGCCACATCTGGAAACCTCCGGTGTTGCCCAGGCCCGGAATCGACGGTGGGTTGACGGGAATGGTGATGCCGTCCTTTTGTGTTGCGAAATGTTTGCGACCGTTCTTGATCATCGTAAACGCGGATGCGTCGCTGTCAGTGCGTTCGCCAAAAGGTTTGAGGCCGATAAATAACGTGCTGGCACTGGGCAGAATCTGCGAGTCGATAATGCTGTAACCCGCATAGTTCGTGGCGGAGTCTACCCCGGGCTGTTCCTGGAACCAGTTGGCGCTCGACTGGGCGAAGTCGGTCGTGCGTTGCAGGCTGGAGGCTTTGGGCATGATCACTGCGCCAAACAGGTAGCCCTGGTCTTCTTCGGGCACGAAAGACCCGGGAACAATGCGAAAGAGGAGTAGCAGTGCGAGGATAACCCCGCCAAAAATCATGAAGGACGGGCGGCGATGATCGATGGCCCACTTGACCGCCACCATGTAGGCATCACGTAGCTTGTCGAACATCGTTTCGAAACCGACAAAGACGCGCGGTTTGGCGACTTCGTCATCGTCCTTCTTGGCGGTAATTAGAATGGCCGCCAGGGCAGGGGATAGGGTCAGCGCGACCACCGATGATAGCGTGACCGATACCGAGAGCGTGAGCGCGAACTGTCGGTAGAGCTGGCCGGTAATGCCCGATAGAAAAGCGACCGGCACGAAGACGGCCGCCATCACCAGCGTTGTGGCAATAATGGGCCCGGTCACTTCGGCCATAGCCACGGCGGCGGCTTCACGTGGCTGCATCGATGGGTTTTCTTCCATGATGCGTTCGACGTTTTCGATGACCACGATGGCATCATCCACCACCAGGCCGATCGCCAGCACCAGCCCAAACATGGTGAGCATGTTGATCGAGAAACCGAACAGGCTCATGCCGATGAAGGTGCCAATGATCGACACCGGTACGGCGACCAGCGGAATCAGTGTGGCTTTGGGCTTCTGCAGGAACATGAAGACGACCAGCACCACGAGGATCATGGCCTCGAAGAAGGTGTGGATCACTTCCTCGATCGAGGCGTTGATAAACTCGGTCGCGTCCAGGGCAAGCTCGTATGTAACGCCGGGCGGGAAGCTGGGTTTCAATTCTTCCAGTTTGGCCTTCACGGCTTTCGCCACATTGAGTGCGTTGTAGCCGGGCTGGAAATAGACGATGAGCAATGCGGCCGTTTTCTGATTGGTCGTCACATTGAAGTTGTAGCTTTGCGAGCCCAGTTCGGCGCGACCTACATCACGCAGACGCACGATGGCGCCTTCCGAACCCGGCGTCACCGAGGGTTTGCCCGCCTTGACGATGATGTTCTCAAACTCTTCCGGGGTTTGCAGCATGCCGTTGGTGGTGACCGAGAAGTTCTGGATCACCTGTCCCTGGGCCGGAAGCTGGCCGAACTGGCCGACGGCGTATTGCTGGTTCTGGGCACGCACGGCATTGGCGATATCGCCGGTTGTCAGCTTGTAGAGCGTCAGCTTGGTCGGATCCAGCCAGATGCGCATGGCAAAGTTCGGGTTCCCGCCGACCGAGGCCATGCTGGCACCCGGAATCCGCTGGACTTCATTCAGTACGATCACGTTGGCGAAAGTACTCAGCTCGGTCAGATCGTATTTGTTCTCCGGATCCTTGATGGCGACCACCATCATGATCGACTGGCTCTTCTGCTGGATATTGACGCCCTGGTTGCGCACCGATTGGGGTAGCTGAGGCATTGCCGTATTGACCCGGTTGAGCACATCCGTCTGGGCGAGTGCCGGATTCTTGTTGATATCGAAGAAGATGCTCAGCGTCATGTTGCCGGCCGTATTCGTCGAATACATGTAGAGCATGCCATCGGCGCCGTTGACCTGCAGCTCGATGGGCGAGGCCACATTTTGCGATACCGTTTCTGCATTCGCGCCGGGGTAGGAGGTCGTCACCTGAATCTGTGGTGGGGTGATGTTCGGATACTGCGCAACTGGCAACGAGGCCATCGCCACCAGACCGGCAATCGTGATGACGATAGAAATGACGGCCGAAAAGATCGGCCGATCGATAAAGAACTTCGAAAACATGATTGATCAGCCCCCGCCGGTTACTGGGCAGCGCGCGGAGACGGTGCTTGCAGAGTTTCCGGTACGGGCGATGGTGCGGCCGGCATACCAGGCGACACCGGCACCTCTTTCGGCGGCAGCAGCTTCGGTGCGGTGGGCGGTGCAACGGGCATAGGCTGCTGCTTCGGATCTTGCGCCTGATTGATCTCGGACTTGATTTGAGCGCCCGGGCCGTAAGGGTTCGGCTTCTGATTTTCGGCCGGCGGCGTTGGCAGGCGCACTGGCTGTGGCGCGGGGGCTTTGACCAGATTCGTTTTGACCAACTGGTTAGGCGACATGCGCAATACGTTGCTGATCACCACGCGCTCGCCGGGATTTAGGCCCGCATTGATGACCCAGTTGGGGCCATTCCAGTAACCGGGTATCACGGTACGCGAGTGGACACGGTTTTCGGGGTCGACCACCCACACGTATGCGCCCTGGTTGCTTTGCTGTACCGCCGCTTGTGGCACCAGGTAAACATTCTGCTGAACCAGCCCGATGATCGTCGCGGTCACGAACTGACCCTGTTGCAGCACGCTGTTCGGATTGGGAAATACGGCGCGCATCAGGCGGGTGCCGGTATCCACGTTATAGAGCACGTCGGCAAAGCCGATCTTGCCGGTATACGGATACAGGGTATGATCCGACATCGTCAGGGTGACATCCAGATCGGTCAGGCTGGTGGCGTTGAGCTGTTTCTGCTCGAGCAACCGGTTGACGTTGAGCATCTGGTCTTCGGACACCGAGAAATAGACCCACATCGGATCCATCTGGTTGACCACCGTCAGCTCCGAATTCGGGCTGCCGGTTTGAAGGTAGGTGCCCAGTGCCTGTTTGCGCACCGAGGCGAGACCGGAGATCGGCGAGCGGATGGTGCAGTATTCCAGATTCAGCTGGGCACTCTCTACGTTGGCGCGCGCCTGATCGACGCCCGCCTGGGCACGCAGAAAGTTGCCGGTAGCGGTATCCAGATCCTGTTGCGAGAGCGCCTTGGCAGCAGCGAGCGGCTTGATGCGGTTCAGGGTGAGCGTGGCTGTTCTCAGTGAGGCCTCCTGAGAGACCAGCGCGGCCTTGGCGGCATCGAGTTGAACGACAAAGGGCCGCTTATCCATTTCAAACAGAATGTCGCCCGCATTCACCCAGGAGCCCTCCTGGTAGACCTGCTTGTCGAGAAACCCAGAAACGCGTGTGTAAATGGCGACAGACTGCGGACTGCGCGTCTGACCCACCAGTTGTGATTCCAGGGGTACGGTCAGCGGGTGGACTTCGATGGCGTCAATGCTCAGCGCGAAGTGTGCCTTCATGTAAGGCGCTATCACGTCATTCTTGATGACATGGATAGCAACCAGGATGCCGAAAATGATCGCAATCGGCTTGTGCCAACGTGGATTTTTTAACGCAGTCAGAACATCATCTTTGCTCAGATGCTTGAGCGACGACCAGTCAAAGTGGCGGACCGAATCAATGAGATGCCGAAAACGGGAGATCAGCGCGGCAGGAAGAAATTTGATCATGACAAAGAATCAGAAAACGTCCTGAAACGGCCGCCATCATTCAGCGCCCAGTCGCGTGGGACTCGGGTTCGGGAAAGGGTGAAACCTTATCATATCCAAAGCCGGTTTCACTTTGCTTTTCAGACAGATGCGGTGGATTGATGTCATAATGACGCAACGCAACATATCATCATGCAATCAATGGATCAATTCGGCCAGCGTCTCTACCTCTCCGGTATCGGATCGGATGTGACCGAGGCGGATCTGCGCGAGCTGATTTACAAATACACGCATCATCAGCCGAATAAAGTGGATCGTGTTGATCTCAATACCGCATTGCCAGCCTACCTGATCAGTTTTCCACCGCTTGAAGACGGCGTCATGCAGGAAATGGCCCGCCGGATTGATGGAATTTACTGGCACGAACATCAGATCGATGTACATGTGATCTGACCCGGCTGCTTTAAAATGCAGGCATTGCAAAACACTCCGGACAATCAAGGAATACCATGAGTCTCAAATGCGGCATCGTCGGCCTGCCTAACGTCGGCAAATCCACCCTGTTCAATGCCTTGACCAAGGCCGGTATCGCCGCCGAGAACTATCCCTTCTGCACCATTGAACCGAACGTCGGTATCGTGGAAGTGCCGGACCCGCGTCTGGACGCACTCTCCGAGATCGTGAAACCACAGCGTGTGCAGCCGGCGATCGTCGAATTCGTCGACATTGCAGGCCTGGTCGCCGGCGCATCGAAGGGCGAGGGCCTGGGTAACCAGTTCCTGGCCAATATTCGCGAGACCGATGCGATCGTTAATGTCGTGCGCTGCTTTGACGATGAGAACGTGGTGCACGTCTCGGGTCGGGTGGATCCGATCGCTGACATCGAAACGATTGTGACCGAGCTGGCGCTGGCCGACCTGGCGGTGGTTGAGCGGACGATTGCCCGTGATAGCAAAAAGGCGCGATCGGGCGACAAGGAGGCGGCAAAGCTGGTGGCCATTCTGGAAAAGCTGCTGCCGCATCTGAACGAAGGCAAGCCGGCGCGTACGATGGGGCTGGGCGATGAAGACAAAGCCTTGATCAAGCCACTGTGTTTGCTGACCATTAAACCGGCCATGTACGTGGGGAATGTGCTGGAAGATGGCTTCGAGAACAACCCCTTCCTGGATCGCCTGCGCGAATTCGCTGCCAAGGAAAACGCGCCGGTGGTTGCCGTGTGCGCCAAGATGGAAGCCGAGCTCGCCGATCTGGACGATGCCGACAAGGCGGAATTCCTGGCCGACCTGGGGCTGGAAGAGCCCGGCCTGAACCGCGTCATTCGCGCCGGTTACGACCTGCTGGGGCTGCAGACCTACTTTACCGCCGGGGTGAAGGAAGTGCGTGCCTGGACGATCCACAAGGGCGATACCGCACCACAGGCGGCTGGTGTGATCCACACCGACTTCGAGCGGGGTTTCATCCGTGCCCAGACGATTGCCTTTGCCGATTTCATTACCTACAAAGGCGAGCAGGGCGCCAAGGAAGCGGGCAAGATGCGCGCCGAGGGTAAGGAATATGTCGTGCAGGATGGTGACGTCCTCAATTTTCTCTTTAACGTCT
>VEQK01000030.1 GCA_018883265.1 Rhodocyclaceae bacterium
ATGCCCATCTGCTTTACCGGGAAGCCGTTCTCATCGAGGATGCCCAGCATGTTGTAGCGGTGCAGGATGAGGTGCGCCAGGTAGGCGATGGTCGACGGGTAGGTCTGCTGCTTGCGCGAACCCGGTACGAAGGCCAGCATATCGCCCAGCGGTTCCGGATAGTCGAGCAGTTTGCGCAGCTTCATGCCGATCCAGGCTGGGTCGATAACGCGCATATCGGTCGACAGCAGCTTCGACAGACCATCTAGGGCACGCGGGTAGTTGCCCGACAGCCACATCGAATACGGGCGGCTGACGCCATCCGGCAAGGTGATCTCCTTCAGGCCCAGCACGAAATCCTCACCGGTGTTCGGGTTGAAGATATCGACAGTCCACGACAGCGTGCCATCGGTACCGGTTTTCGGTTCTTTCGGGCTCATCAGCGCATCATAGACCGGTGTTGGCAGATCATCCTGCTTGAACCAGCCCAGCTGCTCGGTGCGGTAGCGCACCAGCTGTGCGAAAGCCGAAACAGCAGACGACATCAGCTGACGCTCGCCGTTCGGCGGGAAGGGCATTTCAAACGATTCGCCGGCCGACGGGGTGTTCGACAGCGAGTCCAGCTTGAGCTTCAGCCAGGCCGGGTCGTTAGCGCGCATATCCATCGACAGTGTCTTGGCGACAGCACCCAGACCGCGCGGTTGATCCGGGCCGTTGACCCAGACTTCGAACGGCCACTTCTTGGCTTCCTGTTCGACATGACCCACGAAGAGCGCGAACTTGCCGAATGGCGCATCGATCATATAGGTCCAGGCCATATTGCCTTCCGGCAGATTCGGGCGGTTTGGCCAGCGCAGCGAGGAGAGCACGGGTGCCGGCAGGTCCTTGATGTGCAGACGACGGTTGGCATCGCTGGTCACAAAGTCCTGCGGCTGCTTCTTCTCTTCTTCCTGCTTCGGGGTGTCAACCGACAGTACCGAACCCAGCACGCTATTCGGGCGGTAGGTGGCCAGACCCTTCAGGCCAGCCTTCCAGGCCTGCATGTACAGATCCTGGAACTCTTCGTACGGGTAGTCAGCCGGTACGTTCACCGTCTTCGAAATCGACGTATCGATGTACGGTGCAACGGCAGCGACCATGTCCTTGTGGGCCTTGGCTGACAGTTCCAGCGCGGTGACGAAGTATTCCGGCAGATTGTTCACATCGCCGCCTAGGTGGCGGTACAGGCGCCATGCGTGGTCTTCGACCGCGTATTCCTTGATGGTGCCATCGGCCATGCGCTTCTTGCGGGTGTAGGTCCACGAGAAAGCCGGTTCGATACCATTCGAGGCGTTGTCGGCGAAAGCCAGCGAGATAGTGCCGGTCGGTGCGATCGACAGCAGGTGCGAGTTACGTAGGCCATGCTTGCGGATTTCGGCCTTCACCTCATTGGGCAGACGCGAGGCGAAGTTGCCGCCCGACAGATACAGCTCGGCGTTGAACAGCGGGAAGGCGCCACGTTCTTTGGCCAGGTCCACCGAAGTCATGTAGGCCGTATCGCGCATATGCTCAGAAATCTTCGACGCCATGGCCAGCGCTTCCTGCGAGTCGTAACGCAGCTTGAGCATGTACAGGGCGTCGCCCAGGCCGGTGAAGCCAAGGCCGACGCGACGCTTGTTCATAGCTTCCTGCTGCTGATTCTGCAGCGGCCAGTGGGTGGCATCTAGGACGTTGTCCAGCATACGGGTCGAGACTTTGACCACTTCGCCGAAGGCAGCAAAATCGAATTCGGCCTTGGCGCCGAACGGATCCTTGACGAAGTGGGTGAGGTCGATCGAACCTAGGCAGCAGCAACCGTACGGCGGCAGCGGCTGTTCGGCGCATGGGTTGGTGGCTTCGATCAGCTCGCAGTAGTTGAGGTTGTTGTCCTTGTTCATGCGATCCAGGAACAGGATGCCCGGTTCGGCATGATCGTAGGTCGACTGCATGACCTGATCCCACAGATCACGGGCACGCACCTTACGGTAGACCCACAGACCATCTTCGCGCTGGAAGGCGCCTTCGGCCAGGATGTCTTCGTTCGGTTGAGCAACGTGTACCAGTTCAACCATGTCGTCGGCTTCCACGGCCTTCATGAACGGGTCGGTCACACCGATCGAGATATTGAAGTTGGTCAGGTCGCCCTTGTCCTTGGCGTGGATGAACAGTTCGATATCCGGGTGGTCGCAACGCATCACACCCATCTGGGCGCCACGACGGGCGCCAGCTGATTCGACAGTTTCGCAGGAGCGGTCGAACACACGCATGTACGACACCGGGCCCGAAGCGCGCGACTGCGTGCCTTTAACGCGGGCGCCTTGGGGGCGGATCGACGAGAAGTCGTAACCGACGCCACCACCGCGACGCATGGTTTCAGCCGCTTCTGCGAGCGCCGTGTAGATGCCCGGACGGCCATTGACGGTTTCAACGACCGAGTCACCCACGGGTTGCACGAAGCAGTTGATCAGTGTGGCTTGCAGATCGGTCCCGGCAGCCGAGTTAATGCGGCCGGCCGGTACAAAGCCGTTTTCCTGGGCCCAGAGGAACTTGCTTTCCCACTTGGTGCGGTGCTTTTCGTCTTCGACCTTGGCCAGGGCGCGGGCTACACGGGCGCGCACTTCGGCGATCGATTGTTCGCTGCCCTTGGCGTACTTCTCGACCAGCACTTCAGCGCAAATTTCTTGCGCCGGCAGTGTGGCGCGAGCGCTGGCGGCGGTCTGCTGCACGTTTGTCTCAGTCGTCATTGTTCGTGTCCTTGAGATGATCTTATCTGGGTTTTATTAGAAGAAAATTCGGGAGGGACGCGTGGTGTCCCGACCCCAGAAATTTACTACATCTAGTGGTCCTAGACAAACTTTTCACTAGATATAGTGTGTCCGGTTAGAATCAGGCCAGACAAGGCATTGCAGGATCGGGGCTGCGCCAGCCCTTGAAATACCTGCGAAAAATTTTTTATGCCCTGTTTCAGTGGCGTGGTTGCTGGCTTTGATAATTCTATTGGTACGCTGGGCGCGCCGTTAATATGTTTGTTGCATGGCAACAGACGGGATCGCTTGCAGGGCCAAGGGAAGCTCGCGCTGCGTGCTAAAATTTGTGCAGATTTCAGCCATTTGGCATGAAAAAACTTCAAAAAATCAGTCCACTTCGAGCTGCTATGTCCGGAAATACAATCGGTACCTTGTTCACTGTCACCTCGTTCGGCGAATCGCACGGGCCGGCTATCGGCTGCGTGGTGGATGGCTGCCCGCCGGGTCTGGCATTAACCGAAGCGGATATCCAGGCCGAGCTGGATCGTCGCAAACCCGGGACCTCGCGTCACGTCACGCAGCGTCGCGAGCCGGACGAAGTCGAGATTCTCTCGGGTGTCTTCGAAGGAAAGACCACGGGGGCTCCGATCGGTTTGCTGATCCGTAATCAGGATCAGCGCAGCAAGGACTACGGCAACATCGCGGAACAGTTTCGCCCAGGTCACGCGGATTACACCTACTGGCAGAAATACGGCATTCGCGATTACCGGGGTGGTGGCCGTTCGTCAGCCCGTGAAACTGCGGTGCGTGTAGCGGCGGGTGCCATTGCACGCAAGTGGCTGTTTGAACGCTATGGCATCACGATCCGCGGCTGGATGGACCAGCTGGGTCCGATCACGATCCCGTTTGTGTCGGCAGACGACATAGGCCAGAACCCGTTCTTTGCGCCGAATAATGGCATCGTGTCCGAGCTAGAAGCCTATATGGATGCGTTGCGTAAGGATGGTGATTCGGTGGGTGGTGGTATTACGGTGGCAGCCGTTGGTGTACCGCCAGGTTGGGGCGAGCCGGTTTATGATCGTTTCGATGCTGATCTGGCGCACGCGCTGATGGGCATCAATGCGGTGAAGGGCGTCGAAATCGGCGCGGGTTTTGCTTCGATCAAGCAGCGCGGCACCGAACATGGTGACGAGATCACCCCGCAGGGTTTTTTGAGCAATAACGCCGGTGGTGTATTGGGCGGCATTACGACGGGTCAGGATATCGTGGCGCGCATTGCCATTAAGCCCACATCCAGTATTCGAACGCCACGCCGGAGCATCAATATCCGTAACGAACCCGTGATGGTCGAAACCTTCGGCCGTCATGATCCCTGCGTGGCGATTCGTGCCACGCCGATCGCCGAGGCAATGATGGCCATTGTATTGATGGACCACGCATTGCGTCATCGTGCCCAGTGCGGTGATGTGGATTCCGGTCTGCCGAATGTACCTTCGCGCCCATCAGTTGTCTGATCTTCTGATCAGCGGCAAATCACAGTTTCCGGCTGCCGCCTCACTGTTTTCTTTCCAGGCATTAGATGAGTAAGCAACCGCTCCCGTACTGGCGGTTGTCGTTTTACTATTTTTTCTATTTCGCCTTTATCGGCGTTTTTTCGCCATACTTCACGCTGTATCTGCAATCCTTGCGGATGAGCGCGGCCGATATTGCGTTATTGATGTCGCAGATGCAGCTCATGCGTCTGGTGGCGCCCGCCTTCTGGGCCTGGTTGGCGGATAAACGGGGGCGACGCGTCGATATTATTCGTGTTTCGGCGTTATGTGCCTGTGTCGGCTTCACGGGATTCTTCCTGACCGACGACTTCGTTCAGTTATTTATTCCGATGACGTTGATGGCGTTCTTCTGGAGCGCAGCTTTGCCACTGGTCGAAAGCCTGACATTCTCGCACCTGGCGGACGAATCCCATCGTTATAGTCGCATCCGCCTCTGGGGTTCGGTGGGCT
The DNA here is from genome assembly GCA_018883265.1 of Rhodocyclaceae bacterium. Classification (GTDB taxonomy): domain Bacteria; phylum Pseudomonadota; class Gammaproteobacteria; order Burkholderiales; family Rhodocyclaceae; genus Fluviibacter. The sequence continues at coordinate 4,748 of VEQK01000030.1, forward strand.
TCATCGTCGCCGTATTGTTGGGTGGGGCACTGCTCGATTACCTGCCGATCGGCGATGTACCCGCGATGGTCTTCGCGGTTCTGATCGGTATTCTGGTCATGGCGTTCAAACTGCCCGAGGAGCGACGTCAGGCCGCAATATCGCGAGATCTGCCAGTCACCGAAGATACGCCGCTGGCCACACTGGGATCGATCGTGCGCGAGCGTCAGGTCTGGATGGTGATGCTTGCCTGTTTTCTGATGGCTTGCGCGCATGGCGTGTATTACGTGTTTTATTCCATTCACCTGGATGAGCTTGGCTACAGCAAAGGCATGATCGGGTTGCTCTGGTCATTGGGCGTGCTCGTTGAAATCGGGTTGTTCATGGTCATGGCGCCACTGATGAAACGCTATAGTCTTCGAGCCTTGCTCTTGTCGACTTATGCCGTGGCCGTGATACGTTTTCTAATGATCGGTTGGGGCGCCGAGTCGTTGATTCTGCTGCTGATCGCCCAGGCCATGCACGGTTTGACCTTTGGCGTGCACCATGCCGCTGCGATTGCCGCGGTCAATCAGTGGTTTCCGCAGCACATTCATGCACGTGGTCAGGCGCTGTATTCGAGTATCTCATTCGGCGGTGGCGGTCTGTTCGGTGGCATCGTCAGTGGCCTGGTCTGGGACCCCCTGGGTGCCGGCTGGGCGTTCAGCCTGGGCGCGTTCTTCGCTCTGATCGGCGGCTTCTGCATCGCGTATGGTATGCAACGGCCTGCGCAAACCCGCGCTGTATAGGGGAATTTGCGCCGCTCGGATTCCCGGCACGTGCCAAAACCTGTAGGGCTTGTGCCATAATTTGCAGTTCTTTCTCCGCGCCGGTCATGCCGGTCGGGCAGCAGTTTTTACGGAAATCGCCATGGCAAAAACGCTCTACGACAAATTGTGGGAAAACCATCTCGTTCGTCAGGAAGACGACGGCACGGCGCTCATCTATATCGACCGCCATCTGGTGCACGAAGTCACCAGCCCGCAGGCCTTCGAAGGTCTGCGCATGGCCAACCGAAAGGCCTGGCGCATTGAATCCGTGGTCGCCACGGCTGACCACAACACGCCAACCGATGGCTGGGAAAAAGCCGAAGGTACGGCCTGTATCGATGACGAGATCTCGCGTCTGCAGGTCGATACGCTGGATAAGAACATCCGTGCCAATGGCGCACTGGCGTACTTTCCGTTCAAGGATGTGCGTCAGGGTATTGTGCATGTGGTCGGCCCGGAGCAAGGCGCAACCTTGCCCGGCATGACGGTCGTCTGTGGCGACTCGCATACCTCGACGCACGGCGCGTTTGCTGCGCTGGCTTTCGGTATTGGTACTTCGGAAGTCGAACACGTGCTGGCTACGCAGACGCTGGTCTCCAAAAAATCCAAGTCGATGTTGATCCGCGTCGAAGGCCCGCTTGGCAAGGGTGTGGGCGCCAAGGACATCGTGCTCGCCATCATTGGCAAAATCGGTACCGCCGGCGGAACGGGTTATGCCATCGAATTTGCCGGCAGCGCGATTCGTGGTCTATCGATGGAAGGTCGCATGACCATTTGCAATATGGCCATCGAAGCAGGCGCCCGTGCTGGCATGGTAGCGGTCGATGACACCACGATCAATTATGTGCGGGGTCGTCCGTTCGCGCCGAAAGGTAGTGGCTCTGGCAGCGATTGGGACAAGGCCGTTGCCTACTGGCGCACGCTGCATACCGACGAGGGCGCCCAGTTCGACAAGGTCGTCGAACTCGATGCCCGCGCGATCACGCCGCAAGTCACCTGGGGTACGTCGCCCGAGATGGTGATCGGCATTAAAGACATGATTCCGGATCCGGCCAAGGAGCAGGACCCGGTCAAGCGCGAGGGCATGGAGCGCGCCCTGGCCTACATGGGTTTGAATCCGAACACACCGATTGCCGGTGTGCCCGTTGATAAGGTGTTTATCGGTTCGTGTACCAATTCGCGTATCGAAGACTTACGTCAGGCCGCTGCCATTGTGCGTGGCCGTTCGGTGGCCGCGAATGTGAAGCTGGCGCTGGTGGTGCCGGGGTCGGGTCTGGTCAAGCGCCAGGCCGAAGAAGAGGGCCTGGACAAGATTTTCAAGGCTGCCGGTTTTGAGTGGCGTGAGCCGGGTTGCTCGATGTGTCTGGGCATGAACGCTGATCGCCTATCGCCGGGCGAGCGTTGTGCCTCGACCTCGAACCGTAATTTTGAAGGCCGTCAGGGCCCGATGGGTCGTACCCATCTGGTGAGTCCGATCATGGCCGCCGCGGCCGCCGTCGCCGGCCGCTTCGTTGATGTGCGGGAGGTGCTGTAATGGATAAGTTCGTTGTACTGGATGGCCTGGTTGCCCCGCTGGATCGTGCCAACGTCGATACCGACGCCATCATCCCCAAGCAGTTCCTGAAATCGATCAACCGTTCGGGTTTTGGTCCGTTCGCCTTTGATGAATGGCGTTACATGGACGTCGGCCAGCCGGGGCAGGATTGCACCAACCGCCCGCTAAATCCACAGTTCTCGCTCAACCAGCCACAGTTCAAAGGGGCATCCGTTCTACTGACGCGCCAGAACTTCGGTTGCGGAAGCTCGCGCGAACACGCCCCGTGGGCGCTGCTGGATTACGGCTTCCGCGCCATCATTGCCGAGTCGTTTGCCGATATCTTCTTTAACAACTGTTTCAAGAACGGCATTCTGCCGATCGTGCTGCCAACGCAGGTGGTGGATAAACTGTTTTCCGAAACACTGGCCACACCCGGCTACCGCCTCATCGTCGATCTGCCAAATCAGGTGGTGCGTACGCCGGGCGGCGAGGCGATTCCTTTTGACGTGGACGCCTTCCGGAAGGAGTGTCTGATCAACGGCTGGGACGATATCGGTCTCACGCTGCGCCACGCCGATGCGATTCATGCCTATGAAGAGCGTCGTCGTCATGAACAACCTTGGCTCTTTGCTAAGTAACTCTGGAGTTTTCTGATGTCCCGCAAGATTCTCGTACTGCCGGGTGACGGCATTGGTCCTGAAATCACCGCCGAAGCGGTGCGTGTGCTCGAAGCCCTGAACAAGAACGGTCTTGATCTCGAAATCACCACCGGTCTGCTCGGTGGTTGCGCCGTGGATGCCACCGGTGAGCCGTATCCGGCAGAAACCCGCGCCAAAGCTGAAGCGGCGGACGCCGTGCTGCTCGGCGCTGTCGGTGGTCCGAAGTGGGATACGTTGCCGCGTGAACAGCGCCCCGAGCGCGGCCTGCTGGGCATCCGCAAGCACCTGAACCTGTTCGCTAACCTGCGCCCGGCCATTCTGTACCCCGAGCTGGCCAATGCCTCATCGCTGAAGCCGGAGGTCGTGTCGGGCCTGGATATTCTGATTGTGCGTGAACTGACCGGAGATATCTACTTCGGTCAGCCACGTGGCGTTGAAGAGCGCGACACGGAATGGGGCCGCCAGAAGGTCGGTTTCAACACCATGGTCTACGCCGAGAGCGAGATCCGTCGTATTGCCCATGTGGCCTTCCAGGCGGCGCGGAAGCGCGGCAAGAAACTGTGTTCGGTCGACAAGATGAACGTGCTGGAATGCACGCAGTTCTGGCGCGATATTTTTGAAGAGATCGCCAAGGACTATCCGGACGTGCAGCTGTCGCACATGCTGGTCGATAACGCCGCCATGCAGCTGGTGCGCGCACCGAAGCAGTTCGATGTGATGGTTACCGGCAATATGTTCGGCGACATTTTGTCGGACGAAGCCTCGATGCTCACCGGGTCGATCGGCATGCTGCCATCGGCCTCGCTGGATGAGAACAACAAGGGTCTTTACGAACCATCGCATGGTTCGGCTCCGGATATCGCCGGTAAGGGTGTCGCCAACCCGTTGGCGACGATCCTTTCCGCCGCGATGCTGTTGCGTTATACCTTTGGCCTGGAGGCCGAGGCTGTCCGCATTGAAACGGCCGTGCGTACTGTGTTGTCTCAGGGGTTCCGTACCGCGGACATCTATGAGGATGGCACCCGCAAGGTGGGTACGCGCGAGATGGGTGACGCCGTGCTGGCGGCACTGTAAGCTAGGCGTATTACATTTAGAACGATTCATACGAATAACACACGCAAATAAAGCACGGAGAGTAGAGTCATGGCAAAGCCTGTCGTTGGTCTGGTCGGTTGGCGCGGTATGGTGGGTTCGGTCCTCATGCAACGCATGCAGGAAGAAAAAGACTTCGCCCACATCGAACCGGTGTATTTCTCCACGTCGAATGCGGGCGGTGATGCTCCGTCCTTCGGTGGCGTTTCGTCGGGCGAGAAGCTGCAAGACGCGAGCAATATCGACGCGCTGAAAAAGATGGACATCATCCTGACCTGTCAGGGTGGCGACTACACCAAAGAGGTCTATCCGAAGCTGCGCGCCGCCGGCTGGAATGGTCACTGGATCGATGCCGCTTCGGCGCTGCGTATGGCGGATGATGCGGTGATCGTGCTCGACCCGGTGAATCGTGCTGTGATCGATAGCGCACTGGCCAAGGGTGGCAAGAACTGGATCGGCGGTAACTGCACCGTCTCGCTGATGCTGATGGGTCTCGGTGGTCTGTTCGAACACAAGCTCGTCGACTGGATTTCGTCGATGACCTATCAGGCCGCTTCGGGCGCTGGCGCGCAGAACATGCGCGAACTGATCTCGCAGATGGGTGCTATTCATTCATCGGTCGCCGATCTGCTGGCTGATCCGAAGTCGGCCATTCTGGAAATCGACCGCAAGGTTGCCGAAACGATCCGCTCAGATGCCTTCCCGAAAAAGAATTTCCGCAATACGCCGCTGGCCGGTTCGTTGATTCCGTGGATCGATGTGCCCGTCGATCACGGTCAGTCGAAGGAGGAGTGGAAGGGTGGCGCCGAGTGCAACAAGATCCTCGGTAATCCCCCGTTCCGTTCGCAAGGTTCGATCCCCATCGACGGACTGTGTGTGCGTATCGGCGCCATGCGTTGTCACTCGCAGGCACTCACCATCAAACTCAAGCAAGACCTGCCGATGGATGAGATTAACGATATCATCGCCAACGCCAATGATTGGGTGAAGGTGGTGCCGAATGATCGCGAAATCAGCGAGCGTGATCTGACCCCAGCCGCTGTAACTGGCACGCTGACGATTCCGGTCGGTCGTCTGCACAAGATGGCGATGGGGCCAGAATATCTGGCTGCGTTCACTTGCGGCGATCAACTTCTCTGGGGAGCAGCTGAACCCTTGCGTCGCATGTTGCGCATCCTCGTGACGGGGTAATGGTTTGCTGCGCGGGAAGATTGCGGTATTGCGCCTGTTGTTGCAATTTCGTCGCTTCCTCGCCTAGCAGTGAGCTATGCCTCGGTCGCTCCGTGCAAGGCGCCTAGCGCTTTATCTCTGACAAGAAGCATTTGTAAACTAAAGGACGCCTCACGCTACGTGGGGCGTTTCCACTCTGTAAAAGCAAAGAAATGAATGTTCCTGAATGGCCCTGGATTGTCGGCGGCCTGTTTCTCCTGTTGATCGGTCTTTTCTTCGGTGTCAATCTGGGCCGCCTTGGCGAACGTGCGCGCATGGGCGATCCGAAGGCAATCCGTGAGGAGCTTCCCAGAGTCATGCCTAAGCCCAGGGTCGATTGGGGTTCGATCAATCTGGATCTTTCTGCGCCAGCCAAAAAACCGGGTGATGCTCAGGAACACGCGAAGCACTGAGTATGAATCCGCAAACTCCGGTCTGGTCTCCTGCGCTCAAGTTGATGAGTGTGTTGGCGGTTTCGATCGGGCTGCAGTCTTCCATCGGTCTCTGGCTCGGCCTGGGATTAATTGTCTGGGTGCTAAGAGGGTATCGGACGCATTTCATGAGACTGTTGCGCCGTTTGCGGCTGTTGATTCTGGTGCTCTTCGCGGTCACATTATTCATGACGCCCGGGGCCGCGCTATTTCCGCACTGGGGGCTGTATCCCACCGTCGAGGGCGTTGATCTGGCGTTCACACAGCTAATACGCTTGCTCGGGATGCTGGCAGTTGTCACATTCTTGCTGGCAAGCACCGATCAACGTGCGCTGGCCGCCGGCTTGCTGGCCTTGCTTGAACCCTTGGCCTTCGGCAACCCTTGGCCAGAGCGCTTTGTGGCACGTTTGTTACTCGTCTTCGATTATCTGGAATCGGCGCCGCCACCACGAAACCTGCAGGATGTTCTGGCGCTGGCTGGTATGAAGTCCTCCGATATCGTCAGGGACCAGAATCGCGCCGAGACCCTATCGCTACCGGATGCCATTTTGACCCGTCAGGATATGGTGATCGGCTTGGGCCTAGTATCGCTGAGCATTCTGGCCCTGGGTGTGGGACAGACGATATGAGTACAGGGATCGGTGCTCCCCGGTCGCAGCGCTGGGCGCTGGGTGTCGAATATGACGGCCAGTGCTTTCACGGCTGGCAGTCGCAGGGTGCGGCGCCGCATGCGGTCGGTAATCGACCCGCAGGTGCCGTACTACCGACGATTCAGGATGCCCTGGAAACAGCATTGACCCAGATCGCCGATACCCCGGTTCAGGTGGTTTGCGCGGGGCGAACCGATGCCGGCGTCCATGCGACTGGCCAGGTGGTTCACTTCGATACCATGGCTGATCGGCTCGACATGGCCTGGGTGCGTGGCGTGAATGCCCATTTACCGCATGCCTGCGCCATTCGCTGGGCAAGACCGGTGCCTGCCGATTTTCATGCAAGGTTTTCAGCGACTGGGCGGCGCTATCGCTATATTCTTTTGAATCGTCCCGAGCGCCCGGCTGTTTTTGCGGGGCGCATCGGCTGGTTTCACCGGCCGCTGGATGCCACGGTGATGCACCATGCCGTGCAATCGATTCTGGGCACCCACGACTTTAGCAGTTTCCGCGCCGCCGAGTGTCAGGCCAAAAGCCCAATCCGGACATTGACCGAAGCCAGGGTGGGGCGGCGAGGCGATTGGCTGGTCTTCGATTTCGCCGCGAATGCCTTTCTGCAGCATATGATCCGCAATCTGGTCGGGGCGCTGGTGCATATTGGCAAGGGCGGGGCAGCGCCTTCCCTCATGGTCGAATGGCTGGCGCAAAAAGACCGGACGCTCGCTCCGCCGACATTTATGCCGGATGGCCTCTATCTGACCGGCGTCGATTATGATGTCAGCGTCGGTCTGCCCGTTTACAACCGTCTGAGCCAGGCCGGCGATCCCCTGGCCCTATTCACCCTCTAAACAGCCCGTCATGAGCCTAATTGCAACGCCCCGAATCAAAGTCTGCGGCCTGACCCGCATCGAAGATGTGGAGGCGGCCGTGGCCGCAGGTGTCGACGCCATCGGTCTGGTGCTTTATCCAGAAAGCCCTCGTCACGTGTCGATCGAGCACGCGGTAGCGCTCTGTCGTCATATACCGCCCTTTGTGACGGTGGTGGGTCTTTTTGTGAACGCATCCCGTGCCCAGGTGCACCGGGTGATCGAGGCCGTACCGCTCAATCTGCTCCAATTCCACGGTGACGAAACGGCCGATCAGTGCGAGGGGTTCGGTCTGCCCTATCTGCGGGCGGCTCGGGTCCGGCCCGGGGTCGATCTGTTAGAATTCGCTACGCAATTTCCCTCGGCACGCGCCTTATTGCTCGACACCTGGACCCCGGCCTACGGCGGTAGCGGGGAGTCTTTCGATTGGTCGTTAGTGCCGGCGTCCTGTCCGCTGCCGGTGATTCTCTCCGGTGGTCTGAATCCCGGCAATGTGGCCGAAGCCATTCGTCAGGTTCGGCCCGTAGCAGTCGATGTTTCCTCCGGTGTCGAAAGCGCCAAGGGGATCAAGGACGCGGCCAAAATTCGTGCCTTCGTCAGCGCCGTACGTGGCGTCTGAGCGTTGGTAAAACACGCAACACAGTGCAGTCAGAAAGTTCGGACATGATGTCTTACGATTACCCCGACGCCCGCGGTCATTTTGGACCTTATGGTGGTTCCTTTGTTTCTGAGACGCTGGTCGCCGCGCTGGATCAACTCAAACATGCCTATGCGCATTACAGCCGCGACCCCGAATTCATTGCCGAGTTCCAGAACGAACTCAGACACTTTGTTGGCCGGCCTAGCCCAATCTATCACGCCAGACGCTGGAGTGAAGCGCTGGGTGGTGCACAGATCTATCTGAAGCGCGAGGACCTAAACCATACCGGCGCGCACAAAATCAACAACACCATCGGCCAAGCCTTGCTGGCCAAGCGCATGGGTAAACCACGCGTCATTGCTGAAACCGGCGCTGGTCAGCACGGTGTAGCTTCGGCCACGGTGGCGGCCCGCTTTGGCATGAAGTGTGTGGTGTACATGGGCGCCGAGGATGTGGGTCGTCAGTCAGCCAACGTTTACCGGATGAAGCTGCTGGGCGCCGAAGTCGTGCCGGTTGAAAGTGGCTCCAGAACACTCAAAGATGCGCTCAATGAAGCCATGCGTGACTGGGTCACCAATGTCGAAGATACCTTCTACATTATCGGCACCGTCGCCGGCCCGCATCCGTACCCGAAGATGGTGCGCGATTTTAATTCCGTTGTTGGCAAAGAATGTGTCAAACAGATGCCGGAGATGGTCGGGCGGCAGCCGGATGCTGTGATCGCCTGCGTTGGGGGGGGCTCCAACGCCATGGGCATTTTCTATGATTACATCCCCTACGATAACGTCAAGCTGATCGGTGTCGAAGCCGCCGGTGATGGCATCGATACGCCGCGTCATGCCGCTTCGCTACAGCTGGGCAAACCGGGTGTGCTGCATGGCAACCGTACCTACCTGCTGCAGGATGAGAATGGTCAGATCATCGAGACCCATTCGATCTCGGCCGGGCTCGATTACCCGGGCGTTGGCCCTGAACATGCCTGGCTCAAAGACAGTGGCCGCGCCGAGTACGTCGGCGCGACGGATAAAGAGGCGCTGCAAGCATTCCACGACTTGTGCCGCATCGAGGGGATCATTCCTGCACTCGAATCAAGCCACGCGCTGGCCTACGCCGCCAAGCTGGCGCCGACGCTGCCCAGGGACAAGATCCTGCTGGTGAATCTCTCGGGTCGCGGCGACAAGGATCTCCATATCGTTTCCGAAGCCAGCGGTATGGAATTCTATTGTCGCCAGAGTTGCCGAACGGCCTTCGCCAAAGCCGGTATGACCGTCAATGACAGTAATGCGGAGGCTAAATAATGGGCCGCATCGCTGATACCTTTGCTGCACTGGCCCAGCAGGGTCGTAAGGGCCTGATTCCCTACATCATGGCCGGTGATCCGTCACCCACCTTGACGGTGGATCTCTTGCATGCGCTGGTTGAGGGCGGGGCTGATGTCATTGAACTCGGTGTGCCGTTTTCCGATCCGATGGCCGATGGCCCGGTGATCCAGCGCGCTGCCGAACGTGCCATCGCCAATGGCGTCGGCTTGCATCAGACGCTGGGCTTGCTACGTGAATTCCGTCAGAAGAACCAGACGACACCCGTGGTGCTGATGGGTTACGCCAACCCGATCGAATGTATGGGCATCGACGCTTTTGTCGAAACGGCCAAAGACGTGGGCGCCGATGGCGTGCTGGTCGTGGACTATCCACCCGAGGAATCGGACGCCTTCGCTCACCAGCTACGTGCCGTCGATATGGACCCGATCTATCTCCTGGCGCCGACGTCGACCGAGGAGCGGATTGCCGCCGTCGCCAGGGTCGCCAGTGGTTACCTGTATTATGTGTCCCTGAAAGGCGTCACCGGTGCCGGTCACCTCGATCTGCATGAAGTGTCGAAGCGGATCCCGCAGATCCGTGCAAAGACAGGCTTGCCCGTCGGCGTGGGTTTCGGTATCCGCGATGCAAGTACCGCCGAACGTCTGGCAGGGATGGCGGATGCCGTGGTTGTTGGTAGCCGCCTGATCGACGCCATGACTGAGGTACCACAAAGTGAAGCGCGTGCTGCGCTGCTTGCAGTCATGAAAGACATCCGCGCCGGTGTCGATAAAGCCGGCGCGAAGTAACGATTCGTTAGGATAGGAGCACACGATGAACTGGGTTAACAAACTGCTTCCCCCGAAAATCAAACGTGCCGAGGGCCAGCAGCGTAAGAACGCGTTGCCCGAAGGTCTGTGGTGCAAGTGCCCGAACTGCGAAACCGTTCTCTATACGGCCGACCTGGAAGCGAATATGCAGGTTTGTCCGAAGTGCGAGCATCACCACCGCCTGAAGGCCCGAGAGCGTCTGGACATGCTCATGGATGCCCACGGACGCAGCGAAATCGGTGCCGATGTGCGCCCCAAGGATGCCCTCAAGTTTGTCGATAGTCGTCCGTATCCGGTGCGCGTCGCAGAAGCGCAGAAGCAAACTAATGAGACCGATTCGCTGGTCGTCATGCAGGGCACGATTGAAGCAGAGCCGGCGGTTGTGGCCTGTTTCGAGTTCGAATTTATGGGCGGTTCGATGGGCTCCGTGCTCGGCGAACGCTTTGTGCGCGGCGTGCGCGCCGCCATCGACAACCAATGTGGCTTCGTTTGTATCACGGCATCGGGTGGCGCCCGTATGCAGGAAGGCCTGTTTTCGCTGATGCAGATGGCCAAGACGACGGCGTCGATTTCCGAATTGGCCCGTCATGGTTTGCCTTTCATCACCGTATTGACTGACCCCACCATGGGCGGTGTGTCGGCATCGTTCGCCTTTGTCGGTGATGTCGTCATCGCCGAGCCGAATGCACTGGTGGGCTTCGCCGGTCCGCGAGTGATCGAGCAGACTGTTCGCGAAAAATTGCCCGAAGGCTTCCAGCGAGCCGAATTCCTGCTTGATAAGGGCGCCATCGACATGATTGTTCACCGCAAAAACCTACGTGATGAGCTGTCGGCGCTGCTGCGTATTCTTCGCAAGGAACCCGTCTGCTCCTGATTAAACAGGCAGGGCAGTTCTATGCAGGCTAAGTATGAGAGTCTGGCCGGCTGGCTGGAGCACATCGAGCGCATGCACCCGCGTGGTGAGGCGGGTATCGTGCTGGGGCTGGATCGGGTGGCCATTGTCGCCGCCGAATTAAAGCAGGCGCATCGCCTGGCCGGTAAACCTATTGTCACGGTGGGCGGTACCAACGGCAAGGGCTCGGTGGTGACCTACCTCAGCAATATACTGGATCGTGCCGGCTACAAAGTTGGTACCTATACCAGCCCGCATCTCGTGCACTTTAATGAGCGTATTCGCCTGAATGGCATACCATCTGAGGATGCGCGGATCATGGCCGCCTTTGATCACGTTGAAGCGGCGCGTGCCGCTACAGGCGAATCGCTGACCTATTTCGAATTCACCACGCTCGCTGCCGTAGAAGTCTTCCTTGATGCCGAGGTGGATGTGTTGATTCTGGAAGTCGGTCTGGGCGGTCGCCTTGACGCCGTCAATCTTTATGACCCGGATGTTGCCGTCATTACCAGTGTTGCGCTGGATCATCAGGATTACCTGGGTGACACCCGTGAAGCCATCGCACTTGAAAAGATCGGTATCGCGCGCGCAGGTCAGCCGATCGTTGTCGCCGAACCCGAGCTGCCAGTTCCTGCGCTCAAGGAACTGGCTTCCCGCGGCGCCATCGTCTACCTGGTGGGAGAAGCATTCGGTTTTGAGCCGCTACCCGGCGAAGAAGGTAAACCCAGCATCCAGTGGCGTTACTGGTTGCGCAAACCCGGCACCCCTGTCGAAGCGATGCAAAGACGGGGCGGGCTTGCTTACCCCGGATTGCGTGGCAGAATCCAGCTGCGTAACGCTGCTGCAGCAATGACCGTTATCGAAGCTCTGCAGGATCGTTTGCCGGTTGCCATGGGCGCTGTCCGGCGGGGTCTGCTCGAGTCCGAGCTGGCCGGCCGTTTCCAGGTCATTCCCGGGCCGCCGGACCTGGTGCTTGATGTTGCCCATAATCCCGAAGCCGCCCGTGTCCTAGCGACCAACCTCGGGCAACTCGCTTTTGCCCATACGCAACATGGCGTCCTCGGCATGATGGCCGACAAGGATATGGCCGGTGTGCTGCAACCGCTGGTTAAACTCATCACGCGCTGGTACCTGACACCGGTCGATAGTGTTCGTTCGGCGACGCCCGAGCAATTGCAGGCAACGCTCTGTGAACTGGGGGTTAAGCCGGCCCAGATTGAATGCTTTCAAAATCCCGCGTTGGCTTATGCTGCAGCACGAAAAAATGCCGCCGAGAGTGATAGAATTGTGGCCTTCGGATCTTTCCTAACAGTCGCTGATGTCCTCCGGGACTTGGGCAGAACGGCATGAAGCCAGATACTCCGGAAATAGACAGCCAGCTGGAACTCAAAAAGAGCGCGCGTCGTCGATTGATCGGCGCGGCTTTTTTCGTCATCCTGGCGGCCGCTGTTTTGCCGATGATCATGGATGCGGCGCCGCCGCCACAACTCAACGATTTCCGTATCGTCACCGTTGAAGATCGTGCAGCCGCCAGTGCGTCTGCCGCAGCGCCTGCGCCTGTCCCCCCACCCGAAAACGAATCTGCGCCACCAGCGCCAAGTCAGACCCCGGCGCCCGACTCGAAATCTATCGACGCTGCCCCGGTAAAACCCGCTGAACCTGCACAGGCTGCTTCACAGCCTGCGGCGCCGGCGGTTGTGGCGGCTGCCGAAGCCAAGGCTCCGTTGCCTGCTGCAACTGCAGTCGCCGAGAAAATTGTCGAACCCAAGCCCGAAACCGTGAAACCGGTTGATAAGGTCGCTGAAAAGCCGGCAGAAAAAAAGGCCGAGAAGCCCGTTGATAAACCGGCTGAAAAAACTGCAGACAAAAAAGATGCCAAGGATGCTGGTCAATACTACATCCAGGTGGGCGTCTTTGCCGATGCAGACAACGTCAAGCAGGCGCGTGCCAAGCTGAAGGCCCAGGGCATTAGCAGCTGGACGGAGGAAGCAAGCGGCAACCTGGCGGGCAAGACCCGGGTCAAGGCAGGTCCGTTCTCAAGCAAGGAAGCTGCGGACAAGGCTCTGGCCAAAATCACCAAGGCCGGTATGAACGGCTTGATCGCAAAAAAATGATGTCTGTCGCGATCGGGCTGAACCGTGACCTGCCCCAGTGCGACGCACCTCCTGATTCCCTGCCCAGCGTTCTATGACCGGCTTCGACTACGCCATCATCGCCATTCTGAGTGCCTCGGTGCTGCTGGGCGCCTGGCGCGGTATGGTCAGCGAAGTGATGGCGCTCGGCGCCTGGGTCGTGGCTTTTATCGTGGCACGACAGTGGGGTGAGCAGGTGGGAACCCAGTTGCTCGCGCCGTATCTGACTGTCCCGTTCTGGCAGGTGGCAGGTGGCTGGATCCTGTTATTTATTGCGGCACTGCTCGCCACCTCGATCTTCCGGGTCCTGGTTCGTAAAACACTGCATGCCATCGGCCTCGGTTTTTTCGACCGGACGCTCGGCATGGTTTTCGGCGGCGCCCGCGGCGTCCTCTTGGTGTTGCTGCTGGTCGCTATTGGCGGCATGACCAAATTGCCCGAAGAGTCCTGGTGGCAGCAGGCGCGTTTTGCGCCCTTGGCCGAGCAGGGCGTGATACGCATTAAACCCTGGTTGCCTGATGATCTGGCCAAGCACATTGCTTATGCCGATGCGCTCAGCCAGATGGCTCCCCAACTTGCACCGCAACTGGTGCCTCAGAATCTTATTTCAAGGTAATCGAGACGAATCATGTGCGGGATTATCGGCGTTGTCGCCACCACTCCGGTCAACCAGTTGCTCTATGATGGGCTGATGGTGCTCCAGCACCGCGGTCAGGATGCAGCCGGCATTTCAACAGCGGAAGGTAGCACCTTCCATATGCACAAGGGCCCGGGTCTGGTCCGCGATGTATTCCGCACCCGGAACATGCGCGCTTTGCCCGGTAACTGGGGCATTGCCCATTGCCGTTACCCGACGGCCGGTTCGGCCTATAACTTTGCCGAAGCACAACCGTTCTACGTGAACTCGCCGTTTGGTCTGATGCTGGCGCATAACGGTAATTTGACCAACGCTGAAGAATTGAAGCAGCAGCTATTCAAGCTCGATCTGCGTCACATCAACACCAATTCGGATTCCGAAGTACTGCTCAACGTGCTGGCACACGAACTGCAAAAGGCAGCCCATGGTACGAGTCTGGATCAGGCGGCGATTTTCAAGGCCGTGCGTGGCGTCCATCAACGCGTGCGTGGCGCTTATGCAGTTGTCGTGATGATTGCCGGCTATGGACTGCTGGCGTTCCGCGATCCCTTCGGTATTCGGCCGCTGGTACTCGGCAAGAACGAGACGCCCGAAGGCAATGAGTGGATGCTGGCGTCTGAATCGGTCCCGCTCGACACGCTCGGATTCCGGCGCGTCGATGATGTGGCGCCAGGCGAAGCTGTCTTTGTCGATCTCGATCGCAACATGTCACGTGAACAGTGCGCGGCGCATCATGAACTGTCACCGTGTCTGTTCGAATATGTCTATCTGGCCCGACCCGATTCGATGCAGGACGGCGTATCGGTTTACGAAACACGTTTGCGCATGGGTGAGGCCCTGGCTGCCAAAGTGCGCAAGATCATTGACCCGAAAAATATCGACGTGGTGATTCCGATTCCGGATTCGTCACGGCCCGCTGCGCTGCAGATGGCGCAGGCGTTGAATATTCCATTCCGCGAAGGTTTTGTTAAGAACCGTTACATTGGTCGTACCTTTATCATGCCGGGGCAATCGACGCGTAAGAAATCGGTGCGGCAGAAACTCAATACCGTCACCCAAGAATTTGCCGGCAAAAATGTGATGCTGGTTGATGACTCTATTGTGCGCGGTACGACCAGCCACGAGATTGTCGAGATGGCGCGATCCGCCGGTGCAAAGAAGGTTTACTTTGCTTCGGCATCGCCGCCCGTGCGTTTTCCGAATGTATACGGCATCGATATGCCCACCCGCAGCGAACTGATCGCCACGGGTCGCACCGATGCGCAGATCGCCGCACTGATCGGCGCTGACGAACTGATTTATCAGGACCTGGATGCGCTGGAGGAGTCGGTGCGTGCCTGTAATCCGCGCATTCACCGTTTTGATGCCTCCTGCTTTAACGGCTGTTACATCACGGGGGATGTGGATGAGGCTTACCTCGAAAGCGTCGAGCGTGCCCGTCAGAAGCCCGCAAAGCCGGCACCCGGCAGCGAAGACGATGATGAGGGTAGCAATGACGCCCAGCAGATCGAAATGTTCGTTCGTCGTCCCGGGCAGTAAGCGGTCGCCATAATGAGCAACAACACGAAAAAACAGCTGCCTTCAGGGCTCGCCACCGAGACGCTGGCCGTGCGTGCCGGCATGGATCGAACTCACCATCGCGAACACAGTGAGGCGATGTATCTGACGTCAAGCTTTGTATTCGAGAATGCCGCTCAGGCTGCCGTGATGTTCTCGGGTGAAGAAGAGGGTAACGTCTACGCCCGCTTCACTAACCCCAGCGTGACGCTGTTCGAGGAACGTCTGGCTGCGCTGGAAGGTGCTGAAGCCTGCATCGCTACGGCTAGCGGCATGGCGGCAATTACGGCCATGATTATGGCCAACCTGAGCGCTGGCGACCATATCATTGCTTCGAAATCGCTTTTCGGTTCCACCATTCAGCTGCTCGGAACGATTCTGCCGCGCTTCGGTATCGAAACATCTTTTGTTTCACTCACCGATCCGGCCGAATGGGCTGCTGCCATTCGCCCGAATACCCGTTTGCTGTTCTGTGAAACGCCGTCCAATCCGCTGACCGAAATCGGTGATATTGCCGCCCTGGCCGCCATTGCCATGAGGCACGAGGTACTGCTGGCTGTCGACAACTGCTTCTGTACGCCCGTGTTGCAGAAACCGATGGATCTGGGCGCAGATATCGTCGTGCATTCGGCCACCAAATACCTGGATGGTCAGGGCCGTGTGCTCGGCGGGGCTGTCTGCGCCAACAAGGCCATCGTCGAAAAAATCTTCGTGTTCCTGCGTACGACTGGGCCGACGCTTTCGGCCTTTAACGCCTGGGTGCTGGGTAAGGGTTTGGAAACCCTGGCCATTCGTATGCGCGCCCAGTCTGCTGCGGCGCTGGAGCTGGCCCAATGGCTTGAGGCGCATCCGGCTGTTGAGCGGGTCTATTATCCGGGACTACCCTCCCATCCGCAGTATGCCCTGGCCCAACGCCAGCAATCAGGTGGCGGGGCGATTGTCAGTTTTGAGGTCAAGGGTGGCAAGGATGCTGCCTGGCGTGTGGTAGACTCCTGCCAGTTGTTGTCGATTACCGCCAATCTGGGTGATACACGTACAACACTCACGCATCCGGCCAGTACCACGCATGGTCGCATCACGCCGGAAGCCCGTGCCGCCGCAGGCATCAAGGACAATCTGCTGCGCATGGCCGTGGGTCTTGAATCGGTCATCGATATCCGTAACGATCTGTCACTGGGTCTTCCTGCCTGATTAAACCGCAGTCGCCCCATACCTCACAGCTCGTTCCCGACACTGTTTCTGCGCTTTTTGCGCCGCTACTTCGCGCCTAAGTACCAGCCCCCGGGGCCATGACGATGTCTTTTGAACAATTCTCTCTGAGCGAATCGCGCTTGAAAGCGATTCAGGATGCCGATACTTCCGGCACCAATTCGCTGCCGACGCCCGTTCAGGCTGCGTTGATTCCACTCATGCTGACCGGCAAGGATGCGCTTGTCGCGGCGCCGGCCGGTTCAGGCAAGGCGGCTGCCTATGCGATCCCATCTCTGGATCTTTTACAGCGCGAAGATATTGCGCTCACGCAGGTGGCTGGCCGAGGTCCGCGTGTCCTGGTGCTGGTGCCGACCCGCGAAGTGGCCTTGCAGGTGCTTGATGCATTCCGCACTTATGGGCGTCATGATAATTTCTACTCCTTCGCCGTTTACGGTGGCGTCAGCATGCACCCGCAGGTGCAGGCGCTGCAACGCGGTCTCGATATTCTGATCGCGACTCCGGGTCGTCTGCTTGATCATCTGGGGCAGGGCCATGTCAATCTTGATAGCGTCAAGGTTCTGGTCTTCGATGAAGTTGATCGGATGATGGATATGGGGCAGGCAGCCGAACTCGAACGGCTGTATCCGATGTTGCCCAAGACGCGTCAGACGGTTGTTGTCGCTAGCGCCCTGGGTGATGATATCCGCAGCTTTGCGGCTGGTCTGCTCAGTTACCCGGAAGAAGTCGTTATCGACCGTGGTGATGATGTTACCTCGCGGGTACACCAGCGCTTTATTGCCGTTGACCCGCATCGCAAACGCGAACTCATGGCGCAGTTGTTCAGGGATGAGGCCTGGCCGCGTTCGCTGGTCTTTGTGCGTACCAAGTTCGGCGCCGAGGGGCTGGCCCGCAAACTGGCCAAGAGCGCCATCACGGCCTTTGCCTTGCACGCCCATCGTGGTCAACCACCGCGCGGCCGCGCACTGGATGAGTTCCAGAATAATCAGCTCAACGCGCTGGTCACCACCGACATGGCTGTTCGCGGTTTTGACATGGACGGCATCCAGCGTGTCGTGCACTACGATCTGCCGGCCGTACCGGACGACTACCCATCGCGTCTGAATCGTGTCCTTAATGGGGAAGAAGGTCGCGTTGGCGATACGGTGGCTTTTGTCACCCATGACGATGCTGTTCTACTCAAATCGATTGAGCGTTTGCTCGGCAACAGCATTCAGCCTGAAATCATCCCCGGCTTTGAGCCGCTGTCTCCGGAAGCACTGGCCGAATATCAGGCCGAACAAGCCGCCAAGTACGCAGCAGATCCGCGTAACGCCCGCCCGCAGGCTGGTGAAGGCGCGGAAGAGGGTGGCGAGTCCACCGAAGCCTCGGGCGATTTCGATGAAACCGAAGAGGATGCCCAGCCCGTTGAGCTCGATGAGGATGCCAAGGCTCGCGCTGAAGGTGAGGCCTGGTTGTATGCCCGACAACAGGCCAACCAACGCCCGCCCCGTGGCCGCAAACCACGTGACCCGGATGCCCAGCCTTACTTTCCGGACGATCGGGATCCGTGGGAAAACCTCCCCGAGGATAAGCTTTACGTCCTTGACGCCATGATGAACGGCAACCGTCTGGCGCCGGGCGAAACAGATCCGCTGACAGCCTTGCAATACATCGATGACGATGAAGCCTGGGAAGATGATGATCGTCAGCCACGTGGTGCTAACGCCCACGTGCGCGACATTGTCAGCGAATTCCGTCGTGAAGCGCGCGAAGATCGCAACCTGCACCGCGAGTTGCTGGGAATGCCGGCACTGCAGGGCCTACGCAAAAATCATCGTGGCAAGAAACCGTTCGTCAAGAGCCAGAACAAATCGGGTAGCGGCAAGCCAGCACGAGGCAGCCATGGCTCTGGCGGCTATCAGGGCGCCAAGAGCGCTGGGCAAAAGCCCGGAGGTCAACGTCCGGCAGGCAGTGGTGGCGCCAAACCGTTCCGTGCTCGGGCAGCCGGTGGCCCGCGTCGTCCACGCCCACCAAAGAGCGACGCAAGCTGATAGAATTTCGCCTGTAAACAACCGGGGTCTGTGGCAGAGCGGTTGAATGCACCGGTCTTGAAAACCGGCGTGGGGAAACCCATCGTGAGTTCGAATCTCACCGGACCCGCCAAACTATTAACGGCTCGTCGAATCTTCGGCGGGCCGTTTGCTTTGAGTGCTTGCATTCATCGCGGGTCGTCATAGAATGCACGAATAACAATGATTCACGGAGACAGATCATGTATCGCGCCCTGCAGATTAATAAGGACGATGCCGGTTATCGTACCGAGCTCAAAGAGCTGGATGAATCGGCCCTACCGGAAGGTGATGTCACGGTCCAGGTCGCCTACAGCACACTCAATTACAAAGACGGTCTTGCCATTACCGGCAAAGGTCCGGTGGTTCGTAAATTCCCGCTGACGCCCGGTATTGACATGGCGGGCACGGTGCTGGAAAGCGCGC
The DNA here is from genome assembly GCA_018883265.1 of Rhodocyclaceae bacterium. Lineage (GTDB taxonomy): Bacteria > Pseudomonadota > Gammaproteobacteria > Burkholderiales > Rhodocyclaceae > Fluviibacter. The sequence continues at coordinate 23,652 of VEQK01000030.1, forward strand.
ATCCCTGCTGGAAGGTGGGCGATAAGGTTATCCTCAACGGCTGGGGCGTTGGTGAAACGCACAGTGGTTGTCTAGCACAGAAGGCACGTTTGAACGGCAACTGGCTGGTGCCTTTGCCCCAAACCTTTAACGAACGACAAGCCATGGCGATTGGCACCGCCGGTTATACGGCCATGCTGTGTGTACTTGCCCTGGAGAAGCACGGCGTGAAACCGGGCGATGGTGAGATTCTCGTGACCGGCGCCAATGGCGGGGTAGGGAGTGTGGCGATCATGCTGTTGGCCAAGCTCGGTTATACCGTCATCGCATCGACTGGTCGCCCTGAAGAAGAAGCCCATCTCAAGGCGCTCGGCGCTGCAGGCATTATTGACCGTAAAGAATTGTCGGAGCCCGGCAAGCCGCTCGGCAAAGAACGCTGGGCAGGGGTCATCGACTCAGTCGGCAGCACGACGCTGGCCAATGCCTGTGCAACAACCCGATACAACGGCGCTGTCGCTGCTTGCGGTCTGGCCGGTGGTGCGGACTTTCCATCCACCGTGATGCCTTTTATTCTGCGTGGCGTTACGCTTTACGGCATTGATAGCGTGATGGCGCCCTCCGAGAGGCGCATCGAGGCCTGGAACCGCCTGGCGCGCGATCTGGATATTGCCAAGCTTGATGCCAATACGGCCGAGATCGGCTTGGCCGACGCGATTAACGTCGGCGCCCAACTGCTGGAAGGCAAAGTGCGTGGGCGTGTCGTAGTCGACGTGAATCGTTAACCGATGTTGCACCTAGAACAGATCGACCTCCGGCAAGATCCGGCAGCGGCGCGCTACCTCAAAACTGAAGTTGTTCAGGTGGCCTTTGCTCAGGCGCCGGGTGAGTTAATTAGTCTGGAAGGCCCGAACAGGTATCAGGTTGGGGATGCCATCATTACCGGTTGCACCGGTGACCGCTGGAGCGTGGATCGGCATCGCTTCGACGCCAAGTATCAATCCGTGGCGCCCACCGTCGATAGTCAGGATGGTGCCTATAAGGCGAAGCCGGTGCCGGTTTTAGCGAAGCAGATTAACGAAGCATTTACCGCTGCGCGCTCGGCCGGACGTGATGTGCTACGTGGTGAGGCAGGTGACTGGTTAATGCAGTATGGTCCGGGTGATTTTGGTGTGTGCTGTAAGCGCCGCTTCGAACAGGTCTACAAGAAGGTCGAGTCGGGCGTTGATTAACTTCAGGGCTTCGCCTCGATGAAATCGACGGGCGCAATCGCGTCGGCCCAGCAATTCGGTGTTTCGTAGAGACGGATGCGCTCCAGCTTGAGGTTGTT
>VEQK01000031.1 GCA_018883265.1 Rhodocyclaceae bacterium
TATTTGTCCGGCACATCGGCGAGTTCCGGCACGTAGCGGCGAATGAACTTGCCCTGCGGGTCGAAGCGCTCCGACTGAGTGACGGGATTGAAAATGCGGAACCAGGGTTGGGCGTCACACCCGGTGGAGGCGGACCATTGCCAGCCGCCGTTATTGGCCGAGAGATCAAAGTCCAATAGCCATTGCGCGAACCAGGCTTCACCGGCGCGCCAGTCGAGGCCCAGGTCTTTGGTGTAGAACGAGGCGCTGACCATGCGCAGGCGGTTGTGCATCCAGCCGGTTTTGAGCAACTGACGTTGCGCGGCATCGACCAGCGGATAACCGGTGCGTCCCTCACACCAGGCGGCGTGCCAGGCGGGATCGTTGTCCCAGGCGACGGTGTCGAAGGCTGGTTTGAAAGCGCGGTCAACGGCATGCGGAAAGTGATGCAGGATCGCAAAGTAGAAGTCGCGCCATATTAGTTCGCTGAGCCAGCCCAGCGCACCGGCGCTACCATTGCGCCAGGCGCCACCGGCCAGTTGGCGGATCGACACGGTGCCAAAGCGCAGGTGGACTGAAAGATAGGAGACGCCTTTGACCGCCGGGAAGTCGCGGGCCTCCTTGTATCGGTCGATGCGGGTGAAGAAATCGGCAACCCGTTCCTGGCCGCCCCGCATGCCCGGCACCACGCCAATGGTGGCCAGATCGGTCGATTCAAAGCCCAGTGCGGCCAGGGTGGGCACGCCGCTCGCCTGAGGCGTGCTTGCGGCGGGCGCCAAATGCGCAAGATAACGTTCGACCGGATACGGCCTCACATAGAAATCTCCGTCACCGAGCGCCGCCTTTTTGAGCCAGGCATTTTTGTAGGGGGTATAGACCGTAAAGGGTTTGCCCGCCTGCGTTAGGACTTCATCGCACTCGAAGATCACCTGATCCTTGAAGCTGTGAAAGGCAATGCCGTCCAGCGTGAGGGTGTGAGCAATATCCCGGTCACGTATAACCGCGGCGGGTTCGTAATCCCGGTTGGTATAAACGGCGCTCACCTCGAGCGCACGGGCGAGCGCCGGAATGCACGCCCGGGGGTGACCGTGTACCGCAATGAGTGCGCTGCCGCGCTCGCGCATCGCGGCATCCAGTTCGACCAGCGATTCACGAATAAAGTCGACGCGCCGATCCTGCCGCGGTAGGGGGTCCAGAATGTCCCGGTCGAACACAAAGGCCACATAGACGCAGGTGTGCTGGCACAACGCATGGTAAAGCGCGGCGTGGTCTGTCAGACGTAAGTCGCGGCGTAACCAGACCAGTGCGGGACGTTTATCAGGATTTGTGGCGGTGAGATTTCGCATTTGCGGTAGAATACGCCACATGACCGCTTCCAGCGAACCCTCGGACGCTGCAAAAAAATCGTCGGGGATGGCAGAGTCTGCCACCTGGCTGCGAGGGCATTTTCTGGTGGCCATGCCGGGCATGTCAGACCCGCGTTTCGCCCGCAGCCTCATCTATCTATGCGAACACTCCGACCAGGGCGCCATGGGCATCGTGGTCAACAAGCCTACCGATATGACGCTGGCCTCGCTGTTCGAGCGCGTTGAACTGACCAACAACCCGGATGCAGAGCTTTCAGGTCAACCTGTACTCTTTGGCGGTCCGGTACAGCTGGATCGGGCTTTTGTGTTGCACAAGCCGGCCAAACCCTGGCAGGCAACTATGAAAATCACCGATAGGATCGCACTGACCAGCTCCAAGGACATCCTGGAGTCGGTTGGCGGTGAGAACGCCCCCGACGCCATGCTGGTGGCCCTAGGTTACGCCGGCTGGGTGCCGGGGCAGCTCGATAGCGAAATTCTGCAAAATGCCTGGCTGAGCGTACCGGCCGACGATGAGATTCTCTTTGACCTGCCCTACGAGGAGCGGCTACCGGCCGCGCTGGCCAAACTCGGTATCGGCTTCGATCGCCTTTCGGATGTAGCGGGCCATGCCTGAGGGCACGGTGATGGGTTTCGACTTCGGCACGGTCCGCATCGGCGTGGCCATCGGCGAAACCCTGACAGGCCTGGCGCATCCTTTGACGATGATCCCCAGTGAGCCGCTGGCCCGGCGCTTCGAACAGATTGGCGCACTACTGGCCGAGTGGCAACCGAACCAGATCATCGTCGGTCTACCCACCTCGCTGGAAGGTGCCGAACACGAGATGACCCAACGTTGCCGCCGTTTTGGCAACCAATTGCATGGCCGTTTCAATCTGCCGGTCACCTGGGTCGATGAACGGCTGAGCTCAGCCGAGGCCGAACAACGGTTGCGGCAGACTGGACAGACGGCGCGTGCAACCAAGGCGAATGTCGATGCGGTTGCCGCCCAGATTCTGTTGCAACAATGGCTTGATCAACACAAGATTTCTTCCGGAGGCATCAATGCCTGACTTGAAAAAACTTCCTGATGCCGAACACCAAATTGCGGCATTGGCTGAAAGCTTGCGCCCGATCTTCGAGCAAGCGCCCGATACAGTGTTGATCGGCGTCTTTACGGGGGGTGTCTGGATCGCCGAGCGGCTCTCGCAACTGCTGCCGTCACACCCGCCGGTGGGCAGTGTCGATATCTCGTTCTACCGGGATGACTTCAGCGAGCGCGGCCTCAGTCCGAACGTGCAACCCACCAGCGTGCCGGTCGATATTGCCGGCAAGCCGGTGATTCTGGTGGACGATGTGTTGTATACCGGTCGCACGACGCGCGCGGCGCTCAATGAACTCTTTGATTACGGCAGGCCGGCCAGTGTACAACTGGCGGTGTTGGCCGATCGCGGTGGCCGACAATTACCGATCGCCGCAGATTACTGTGCGTGGCAGGTTGAGTTGCCGGAGAAAGCCAACCTGGTGCTGGCCCGAACCCCGCTTGATAACCCGAAGGGCCAACTGACCTGGAGCCTGGACGATGCTTGATCCGCAACTCGACGCCGACGGCAATTTGATCCACCTGCTCTCGACAGAAGGCTTGTCGAGGGAACAGCTGACGCGACTGCTTGATACGGGGGCCAGTTTCATCGGCGTTTCCGATCGCGACATGAAGAAAGTGCCGCTGCTGCGCGGCAAGAGTGTCTTCAACCTCTTCTTCGAAAACTCGACACGTACGCGCACCACGTTCGAAATCGCTGCCAAGCGCCTGTCGGCCGACGTCATCAACCTCAATATGTCGACCTCGTCGACGGCCAAGGGCGAAACGCTACTCGACACTGTCGACAACCTCTGCGCCATGCACGCCGATATGTTTGTCGTACGTCACGAATCCAGTGGCGCACCGCACCTGATCGTCGACCATCTCCGCCGCACCGGCCGCAACGACATCCACCTCATCAACGCCGGCGACGGCCGCCACGGCCACCCGACGCAAGGCCTGCTGGACATGTACACCATCCGCCACTACAAGGGTGGGTTCGAAGGGCTCAACGTGGCGCTGATCGGCGACATCCTCCACTCGCGGGTGGCGCGCTCCGACATTCATGCCCTCAAGACGCTCGGTGCTGCTTCGATCCGCGTGATTGGCCCGCAGACGCTGATCCCCACCGACATCGAAGCACTCGGTGTTGAAGTGCACCGTGACCTGGAGGGCGGGTTAAAAGATTGTGATGTGGTGATCGCACTTCGCCTGCAGCGCGAGCGCATGACGGGCGCGCTGCTGCCCTCGGCCACTGAATTCCACGACCGCTATGGATTAACCCACGAGCGGCTCAAGGCGGCCAAGCCGGATGCGATTGTGATGCACCCGGGTCCCATGAATCGCGGCGTCGAAATCGACTCGGCGGTTGCCGATAGCCCGCGCGCAGTGATCCTGCCGCAGGTTACCTTCGGGATCGCCATGCGCATGGCCGTGATGAGCGTGCTGGCAGGAGGTGGCGCATGAATACCAAGAACATCGAGATTCGCGGCGGGCGCGTCGTTGACCCGGCCTCGCAGTTTGATGATACGGCCTCGGTCTTTATCGCCGACGGCAAAATCGCCGGTATCGGTCAGACACCCGCTGGTTTTAAAGCCGATCAGATCGTCGATGCCAAATGCCTGGTGGTTGCGCCGGGCCTAGTCGATTTGTCCGCGCGCATCGCCGGTAACATTGATGCGGAACTTGAAGCGGCTGTTGCCGGTGGCGTGACCACGCTGGCATGTCCGCCCGATGTCGACCCGATTATCGACGAGCCCGAGCTGGCTGAGCGCATTGTGCGCCATGCGGAAGATGTCTCGCAGGTGCGTGTGTTGCCGGTGGGGGCCATGACCCAAGGCCTTGCCGGGTCGATGCTGGCCGAAATGGGCTTGCTGCGCGACGCGGGTTGTATTGCGGTTTCACAAGGTCGTGGCTTGCCGGCCGATACCAAGGTGTTGTTGCGTGCCCTGCAGTACGCCGCCTCGTGTGACGTACCGGTGTGGCTGCAACCGGCAGAGTATTATCTGAGCAAAGACGGCATTGCGCATGACAGCGCCTGGTCCTCGCGTCTCGGCCTCTCGGCAATCCCGGTGGCGGCAGAAACGATGGCGATGCAGAGCGTGTTGTCGCTGGCATGGGAAACCGGTGCGCGCATTCACTTCACGCAGGTCAGCTCGGCCGAAGGCGTCGCGTTGCTTCGTGCCGCACAGGATGATGGCCTGCCGGTCACCGGGGATGTGGCGGTTCATGCGCTGCATCTGTACGAACAGGATATCGGCTACTTTGATCCGCTGGCGCGCTTTGACCCGCCGCTTCGTGGTTTCGAAGATCGCGAAGCGCTGCGTATTGGCCTGGCTGAAGGTACGCTGGATGCCGTTGTCTCCGCGCATACGCCGCGTGGCGTCGACGTCAAACGTGTCCCGTTTGCCGAAGCGGCACCGGGTGCGACTGGCATCGAACTGCTGCTTTCGCTCACGCTGGCCTGGGGCGAATCGCTCAGCCTGCCGCTGCGCCGTTCGCTGCTGCCGGTGACGGCGAAAGCGGCCGAGATTCTCGGGGTTGAAGCTGGTCAGATTGCAGTCGGTCAGCGTGCCGACCTCGTGCTCTTTGATCCGGAAGCCACCTGGACAGTGAAAGAAAGTGCGCTGCGTAGCGCCGGAAAGCTGACGCCCTTCCTCGGGCGTACGCTGCAAGGTCGCGTCATGAAAACTTTGGCCGGTGGCCAGCTGGTTTACGAGCGGGGCTGATTTTCCGTAAAATCGGTCGCTATGGGCAGGTCGGTATTGATGGCAAAACAGAGGCTCGATACATGGGCGTTTTTGAGCAGATGTATTTGCTGAAACGTAGTGAGGTTTGGGCGCGTAATCGCCTGAAGCGTGTCGTCAAAACGCCAAAACTACAGTTTATAGATTCGGGCCTGCTGACAGCGCTTCTTGATTTGACCCCTGAAAAAATAGCGTTAGATCGAACGAGGTTTGGTCATGTGTTGGAGACCTTTGTCTTTGGAGAATTGCTGAAACACACAACCACGGCAGACGGCGACTATCGGCTTTTCTATTAACGGGATGCTGAGAAGTTTGAAGTTGATGTCGTGATTGAAAATGCTGCGGAACAGCTCGTGGGTGTTGAAGTCAAAGCCTCTGCGACTGTACAGGAGTCGGATTTACGAGGCCTTAAAAAGCTCGCCAATATGGCAGGCGATCAATTTGTCATGGGCGTATTGATTTCGATGGTGTGGAGACGATCCCTTTGGGAGAAAAGCTTTTGGCAGCGCCGCTGTCTTCATTGTGGGGATCAGCGTTCGGTCATGCACCGGGGCGGTCAAAGGCTTAATCCGTGATGGTGGCCATCTGGGTGAGTTGAGTAGTGATCGAGTCGGCCTTGGCGCCTGGATCAATACTCAGCGTTTTGCGACGACTCGTTTGCCCGCGAATCAATTCAATGCGGTTTTGTGGGCAACCCAAGGTCTTTGCTAGCCAGACAATGAGTGCCTGATTCGCTTTGCCATCCACCGGCGGCGCGGCCAAACGAATCTTGAGCGCATCCCCATGAATGCCCGCGCACGACGTCGTCTTGGCACCGGGTTGCACATGCACGGTCAGCTGCAGCGTGCCGTCGCCCTTGGTGCACAGGTAGGCATCACTCAGGCAAGCCATAGGTTTTCTTGATGACTTGCAATTGATAGTCCACCCGGCCTTTATGCAGATCTTTTACAACGCCTTGCTTGTCCTGGATAAACTCGCGCATGACATCATCGCGCATGGTGTAGCGCGGCCAGATTTCCTGACCGCCATAGTTGGGGTTGCCGGTGCGGGCAAATGTTGTCCAGCTTTTGGCCAGCTGTTCAGAGATTGACTGATCTTCCGGGTCATTCGGATTGGTCATTGGGAACCAATAGCGTGACCAAGTAGCCTTTTTCTGCATATCGGCCAGCGCCTGATTGATGCGCTTGCACCGGTCGGCACCCGATTGCGTTTTGGCGGGTGCTGGCAAGACATTGCCTAGATCCCCGAATACATAGGGTAGCTCAAAGGTATGCCCTGGTCCGATGAGCGCTGGGCGAATCGTTCTGGTGAGATACGCATAGTTGTAAGCGTAAGCCGGGGCAGATTTGTTGGCGCTGTCAGCTAATAGTTTGACGGTGCCGCGATACCATCCATCGGCCATGATTTCTGCCGTGAGTGCACATTTGTCTTTAAAGCGAGCATAAAGCTTATTAATGGTCTTGGGGTCTTCGCCCATATTCTTGAGATAGGTTGCGAGTGGCGGGGCGCTCAACATGAAGTAACTCGCATCCCAGGCATTGGTCCCGATCATGAACGGTACTTTGTGCTGTTTGCTCGTGGCAAATAAGGGCACCGAGTTGCCAACAATGATCTGACCATCCACAAATGAGCCACCAAACTCACCGTCTCTGAACTCCGTGGGTGTCATTAGCAACTTGTCTGCTGGGAGCGCTCGCAATTCGTTCAGTGTCGTTACGCCCAATGACTGCATGAACCGGGCGTCAATTTCCTCCTCGGGTGCCATACCAAAGGTTTCCCGAGTTTGATCTCTCATCGGCAACTGCTGCGCACTCTGCGCGATCGCCTTATGGAATAGACCCCTGGATGCCGGTGAGGTCATGAGCCAGGTCACACTTCGGCCACCCGCTGATTGGCCAAAAATTGTGACATTGTTCGGGTCACCCCCAAAGGCCGCAATGTTATCTCGCACCCACTTAAGCGAATGAATCTGATCCATGATCCCGTAGTTGCCCACAGGTTCACCATTGCGCTTGGCTTCTTCAGCCAATAATCTCGGCGCAAAGAAACCTAATTTGCCGATACGGAAATCGACCGTAACAACGACAACACCTTCTTTAATTAACCCAATAGGCTGGTAGTAAGGTTCGGAAGCTGACCCTTCGATCAGGCCGCCTCCGTGAAACCACACCATGACGGGCAAGCCCTTTGCGCCGGTCGGGGTATAGACGTTGAGCTTCAAGCAATCTTCATTGCCCGGCACCAATTCGCTATTGAGCCCTGTAACCATGGGCTGCGGACAGGCCTGGCCAAAGTGGCTGGCATCACGGATGCCCTCCCAGTTGCTAGCGGGCTGCGGCGGGCGCCAGCGCAAGTCGCCAACGGGTGGCGCCGCATAGGGAATATTCTTAAACGACAGCATGCCGTTTGCTGATATGCCCTGGAGCTTGCCACTCTTGAGTTCGACAATTGGACGGCCTTCGTTGTAAACATCGGCCATAGCTTTGGGAATCAACGTGGCCGCTAGGCCTGCTAGGAGCATTCCGAATAACATTCTCATCGCAAACTTCCTAAGAGTCCATTTAAAGGCAGCACCTGTATGTGCCGCTTATCCACGTCCCAGTTCAACACCCAGTTCGCGACTGCGTTCTGCTGCTGCTTTCATGCCGGCGATCAGCCCTGTTTTGACACCCAGGTCAGCCATCTTGTCGAGCGCTGCGGCGGTGGTGCCGCCCTTCGAGGTCACGCGCTGGCGCAGTACATCGACCGGATCGGCAGATTGGCGGGCCAGTTGGCCGGCGCCGAGTACGGTTTGAATGGCCAGTTTGTGCGTGGCTTCAGGGGATAGCCCCAATGCCAGACCAGCCTCTTGCATGGCTTCCAGGAACAGAAACACATACGCGGGCCCGCTGCCGGAAATGGCCGTCACGCTGTCAATGAGGGCTTCGTTCTCAACCCACACGGTTTCGCCCACGGCCCCCAGGATAGCTTCGGCGTGTTGGCGGTCTGCGGCCGTCACGGCAGGATCGGCATATAGCCCGGTCATGCCGGCGCCAATCAGCGCCGGCGTATTGGGCATGGCGCGCACGATGCGATGATAGCCATCCATCCAGCGCGCGAGATCGTTCACCAAGAGACCGGCGGCAATGCTGACGATCAGCGGGCGTTTGCCGCCAGCGGGCAAGCCTGCCAACGCTTCACGCATTTGCTGAGGTTTTACGGCAAGCACCAGCACATCGCAGGCTAACGCTTCAGCCGACGCTTCACCAAAGACCCGAATCGGAAACTGCGCGCTGAGTCGTTCGCGGGCTTCCGGCAAGATCTCGATCACTGCCAGACCCTGTGCGTTAAAGCCGCGCTGAATCAAACCGCCAACCAGCGCGATGGCCATGTTGCCGCCGCCGAGAAAAGTGATCTTCATTTAAAGCTCCGTTGCAGAAGTATTCGTGTAGGTGCGCGGACCGAAGATAGCGGAACCAACGCGCACGATGGTCGCACCTTCGATAATGGCGGATTCGAGATCATCACTCATCCCCATGGATAGGGTATCGAGGTTAAGGCTGGCGTCTGCGTCATTGATCGTGTCGCGCAATATGCGCAAGGCTGCAAAGTTCCGACGCTGCGTCGACGTATCGGATGTCGGTTCAGGAATTGCCATCAACCCGCGAAGTTGCAGTTGCGGCAAGGCGGCAATCGCCTGGCACAGCGCCAAGGCCTCGCTGGGCGCACAACCGCTTTTGGTGGCTTCGCCATCGATATTGACCTGCACGCATACCTGGAGCGGTGGCAGATTAACCGGGCGCTGTGCCGAAAGCCGTTCGGCAATCTTCAATCGGTCGATGCTGTGCACCCAGGCAAAATGTTCGGCGATGCCCCGAGTTTTATTGCTCTGGAGCGGCCCGATGAAGTGCCACTCCAGGGGGAGCCGGACAATTGCCTTCTGCACACCTTCCTGAGCATAGTTCTCGCCAAAGGCGCGTTGCCCGGCAGCAGCGACGGCATCCACCGCCTCAATCGGAAAGGTCTTGGAAACTGCCAGGAGCGACACGCCCTCAGGGCTTCGTCCACTTTTCAGGCAAGCTGCGGCGATCGTCTGGCGCACAGCGTCCAGCCGCGCAGCGGCAGTGGTGCTATCTAGAATAGTCGGCGAGGCAACGGACATGATAAAAAGTGAAAATCGCTTGTGCGAATGCGGGAATCTGCTGTTAGGCTAGGCGAAGTATAAAACGGGAGTGACAGGTATGCTGGAATCCTTGTTGCGGGCGGCGCAAGCACTGCAGGCCTCTGATATTCATCTTTCGGCCGGTGTGGCGCCGCTGGTGCGCGTAAATGGGTCGCTGCAGCCATTGGAACCCGCCGCCCTAGGCAATGCGCCCATCCGCGCCATGATCGATGGTGTACTGCCAGAATCACAGCGACGGCAGTTCGCCGATGGGGCTGCTTGTGACTTTGCCTTCAGTGTCGAAGGTCTGGGGCGTTACCGTGCCAATGCCTATCGTCAGCAACGGGGTGTGGGCATGGCATTGCGACCCATTCCCGAGACTGTGCCATCCCTGGAGTTGATCCATGCGCCCGCGATACTCAAACAGTTGGCGGCGCACGCGCATGGCCTCGTGCTGATTGTTGGCCCCACAGGATCTGGCAAGACAACCACGTTGGCCGCCATGGTGGATTACGTCAACCATAAGGCAGCCAAACACGTGCTGACGATTGAAGACCCGGTCGAATTTGTTTATGCACCAGATAAGGCGCTGATCACCCAGCGCGAGGTCGGCCGTGATACGCCCAGTTTTGCCGATGCCCTTAAGGCCGCACTGCGAGAAGATCCCGATGTCATTCTGTTAGGTGAAATGCGTGATCTGGAAACTATCCGTCTTGCCCTGACGGCTGCTGAAACGGGTCACCTAGTACTCGCCACATTGCATACCGCCACGGCGGCGCAGGCGGTTGAGCGCATTGTCGATGTTTTTCCGGGGTCGGAGCGTGATCTTGCCAGAACACTACTCGCCGATGTGCTCCGTGCCGTGGTGGCGCAGGAGCTCCTGCCGCGTAAGGATGGCCAGGGTCGTGTCGCTGCGCATGAAGTGCTCGTTGGCACCCCCGCCGTGCGTAATCTAATCCGTGAGCAGAAAGGTGCGCAATTACTATCGGCCATGCAGACCGGTCAGCAGTTCGGCATGCAGACGATGGCGCAGAGTCTGGAGCATCTGGTACGTGCAGGGCAAATCAATCCATCATGAAAAAATGGCTAGTTATTCTTCTATCTCTAATCTCATCATGCGTTTGGGCTGATGATCAGACGATTGGAGAGGTTTTCAAAAAAAATCAGGCGACAGGGACCATGGTTGTCCAATCGAATAACCATGGCACAACTTATGTTTGGAACACGCAAAGATCCGAGCAGCGCTTTGCGTCGGCGTCAACCTTTAAAATGTTTAATACGCTGATCGCCATCGACGAAGGTGTGTTTGACCCGGTCAACGGTGAATTCATTTGGGACGGCACCGTGCATGAATTCCCGGACTGGAATAAGAATCAGAGCCTGTCCATGGCCTACAGGGCCTCATGCGTATGGTGTTACCAGAAACTCGCAGAACAAATCGGCGCAGCAAAGTATTTACATCATCTCCGTCAGGCGCAATACGGTGAAATAGCCCTTCCGTTTGAGGGAACAAGCTTCTGGCTAGACGGCTCTTTCAAGGTGAGTGCTGTTGAACAGGTCCGATTTCTGAAAAAACTCTATCAGCGTAATCTGCCCTACAAAGGATCGTCCTACGACGCTTTAGAGTCCATCATGCATGCGGCCACGTCGCCGGATTACCGCCTCTATGCAAAAACGGGTTGGGCAAGGCGAGTCAATCCGGAAATCGGCTGGTACATCGGCTATGTCGTGACATCGTCCGATGTCTGGTTTTTTGCGACGAATCTGAACATACAGTCACCGGCAGATCTGCCTTTGCGACAGAGAGTGACCCTGGAGTCGCTGCAAGCCAAGGGGATCATCCCCTGATTCAGGATGGTTCGGATGGCTTCTGCCGTCGATGAAACCCCGCCACCAGATCAATCACAAATAACCGGCAATCCAGTGCGCCGTTCTTGAGGGGGAAGCGACGGCGTGGTTTGAGGCCCAGACCTCTGGTGAGTTCGAGGTCGCCCGTGAAGAAGGCAGCGGTCCAGCCGGCGAACTGCTGCTTGAGGGTGCGCCCCCATTCCGGGTATTCGGCACGTAGTGCATCTTGTTCTGAGAGGCGTACCCCATAGGGTGGGTTGGTGACGATGAGGCCGGACTCGGCAGGTGCGGCGAGCTCGACAAAGTTAGATTCCATGATGGCCACGGCATTGGCAAAGCCAACCTGTTCCAGATGGCGATGCGTGGCGGCAATGGCGCCGGGGTGGGCATCGCTGGCAAAGAGGGTGTCCTCAGGCAGGGGCTTGATCGCTGCGCGGGCGTCGGCACGGAGCTTGGCCCAGAGCGCTTTATCGGCCTTGGCCCAACGCTCGCACGCAAAGCGTCGGCTGAGGCCGGGTGCGGTGTGGGTCCGCATCCAGGCGGCTTCGATGACGATGGTGCCGCTGCCGCACATGGGGTCGAGGAAGGTTTGGTATACCGGTTTGCCGTCTTCGCCGATATCGTTCCAACCAGCGAGCGCCAGGATACCGGCAGCGAGATTCTCTTTGAGCGGCGCCTGCCCGGCGGCACCGCGATAGCCGCGCTGCCAGAGCGGTTCGCCCGAGCTGTCGATGTACAGCGTGGCCGTGGTTTCAGTCAGGAAGAGTTGAATGCGCTGATCCGGATGATTGGTATCGACATTGGGCCGCGCACCACGGTCGGCACGGAAGCGATCACAGACACCATCTTTCACGCGCAGTGTGACGAAATCCAGACTCTTCAGCGGTGATTTGACGGCGGTGGTGTTGACGCGAATGCTCTGGCTGACGTCGAACCATTCATGCCAGGCGATGTCGCGCGCCATTTTGTAGATGTCGTCCTCTTTCTGGTAGGGCTTTTCGGCCAGCTTCACGAGAAGACGCGTTGCATACCGGGAATGCAGGTTGGCCATGCAGAGCGCAACTTGCGATGCCTCGGCCTGTACACCACCGCCGACGGCTGCGACCTTGGTCAGGCCCAGGGTGCTGAATTCGGCGACCAGTAGTTCTTCCAGGCCGCGCGGACAGGGGGCAAAGACAAGCATCGACAAGCTTTCAGAATCAGAAGGGTTTGAGAACAACGAGCAGGGTAATCACGGTCAGCAACAGCACCGGGATCTCGTTGAACCAGCGGTACCAGACGTGGCTATGCGTGTTCTTGCCTGCGGCGAACTGTTTATAGAGATAGCCGCAGTAATGGTGATAGCCAAGCAGAAAAACCACCAGCAGGGTTTTGGCGTGCAGCCAGCCACCCGTGAAGCCATAGCCGAACCAGAGCCAGAGGCCCAGGGCGACCGCGCCAATGGCAATGGGTGTGACGAATTTGTAGAGGCGGCGCGCCATGCCGAGCAGACGCTGGTATTCGGCCGATTGCGTGTCGGGCACGGCCGCTAGATTCACAAAAATACGCGGTAGGTAGAAAAGGCCGGCAAACCAGCTGACGACCAGAATGATGTGAAAGGCTTTAATCGTCAGCATGGGTAGCTTTCAGAGTTGCAAGGAAATCGTGCACTGTGGGGTAGATGAGCCGTATGCGCAGCTCTTGGGTGAGGCGCGTATTGGTGAGCCGGCGCGATTCTGACATGAATGAGTACATCATGGGGGAAACGCGTTCCTTGAGCAGGGCGCGGGGCAGCCGTTCCGGGCGAGGCAGTCCGGTGGCGTCGGCCACGGCATCGAACCAGTCCCCCATTTTGAGTTGGCTGTTGTCACAGGCGTTGATGGCACGTAGCGTGCCGGAACGATAAAGCGCTAGCCAGCTGATGCGGGCCAGGTCGTCGGCATGAATGTGGTTGGTCCAGGTGTCGTCTTCCGGCCGCAGGGCGGGCGTTCCGGCGCGCAAGCGATCGACCGGGAGGCGGTCGGCCGCGTAAATACCGGGCACACGCAGGATGCCGCCGGTTGGGCCGGAGCGGTGTCCCCAGCGGCGAAAGATCTGTTCGGCCGCTGCCCGGCGCCTGCCGCGGGCGGTATGGGGATTGATACGGCTGGTTTCTGAAGTGATGGCGCCCTGGCAGTCCCCATAGACACCGGTGGTGCCGATGAGCACCAATCGGTGCGGCGCCTGGCGTGATAGACTGCGGCCACCATGCAGGGCTGCCAGAAAGCGGTTCAGGCGATAATCTGTCGGTTGATTCTCTGCGGGCGGCGCCAGATAGATCACGTTATCGGCAATACCCCGCAAGCGATGCAATGACCGGGGTTGATCCAGGTCTGCCGCGATCGGTGTTATACCCAGTGCGCGCCAGGTGGACCATGCCGGGCTATCCGGTGTGTGTCGCAAGAGCGCACGGATGCGATAACGCTCGCCACGGGCGTTGAGCAGACGGGCAATGCGCGCGGCGACATCGCCACAACCGGCCAGCAACAGGCGCGGTTGGCGAAAGCGGCGCGGCAACGCGCGCGGTGGCAAGGAATGTGCAGTCGGCATGGCGTTATTTTACGATTTCTGACGGGTAATACAGGGTTTGTCATGACACATCAGGTTACGCTTAATCCGATCAACGCCACCTTCCGTGCCGATGGGCATGAATCGGTGCTCGAAGCTGCGCTGCGCCATGATCTGCTGGTGCCCTATGGTTGCCGTAATGGGGGCTGTGGCGCCTGTCGCGCCAGGATCACATCGGGCACGGTGGATCACGGCAAGTCGAGCGAAACCACGCTGACGCCCGCGGATCGCGAGGCGGGCTTTGCATTGCTCTGTTGCGCTGTGCCGCAGACGGATGTGACGGTGGAGGTGAAGGATGTCCGCCGTGCGACCGATATCCCGATTAAAACGCTGCCCAGCCGCATCGAAGGCCTGGAAAAGCCGGCTGCCGATGTGGCTGTGCTGACGCTACGTTTGCCGGCGACCGAGGTGTTCCAGTTCCACGCCGGTCAGTACATCGACATTTTGCTCAAGGACGGTAAGCGTCGTAGCTTCTCGATCGCCAACCCCCCGCACGACACTGCCACCATCGAGTTGCACGTGCGGCACGTACAAGGAGGCCTGTTTACCGATCAGGTATTCGGCACGATGAAGGTGCGCGACATCCTGCGCTTCAATGGTCCGCACGGCAGCTTCTATTTGCGCGAATCGGAGAAACCGATGATTCTGCTGGCCGGTGGCACCGGCTTTGCCCCGATCAAATCGATTGTTCTGGAAGCCCTGTATCTGGAGCTCAATCGTCCGATGCATATCTACTGGGGCGCACGCGATCGTGCCGGTCTGTATCAGTATGAGGTGGCCGAGGTCTGGGCCACGCAGTATCCGCATATCCAATTCATCCCGGTGCTCTCTGAACCCGAACTAACGCCGGGCTGGAGCGGTCGGACGGGCCTGGTGCATGAGGCGGTATTGGCGGACTTCCCGGATCTGTCGGCGCACGAAGTGTATGCCTGTGGTGCACCGGGCATGATTGCCGCTGCGCGTGCGGACTATCTGGGCAAGGCGCAGCTTCCGGAAGACGCCTTCTTCGCCGATGCGTTCGAGTTTGCGGCGAACTAGCGAGCAGTTATGTGCCTGATCGCCTGGCGCTGGCAACCCACCGATGCCACACCACTTGTGTTGCTGGCGAATCGGGATGAGTTCTATGCGCGACCGACGCAGGCACTGGCACAGTGGCCGGATTCTCCGGTCATTGCCGGGCGTGATCTGGAGGGTGGTGGCACTTGGCTGGGCGTGACTGCGACTGGCCGGGTTGCGGCGCTGACCAATTACCGGGACCCGGACAGTATGGCTCCCGGCCGCCCGTCTCGTGGGGCGATAGTACAGGGTTTCCTGGAAAGCAAGATGTCGGTGTCGCCATTTCTGAATGAATTGGCGCGCTATGCCGGGCAATACAACCCGTTCAATCTGCTGGTCTACGATGGTAAAACGCTGGCGGGGTGCGAGAGCCGCGGCGCCGAGTTTCGTGAGATCGCCCTGCAGGTCGGCGTGGGCTGTCTCTCCAATGGCGATTTTGATGCGGCCTGGCCAAAGGTGACCCGCCTGCGCGAGGCACTGGCAGACGTAATGGCGGAAGACGATGCGAGCGATCCACGATTGCTAGGTCTGCTCTGCGACCGCGAGGTCGCCCCCGATGCGCAGCTGCCAGCCACCGGGGTTCCTGTGGATCTGGAGCGGGCGCTATCGGCAGCGTTCATCTCATTGCCGTCTTATGGCACCCGGGCGTCTACCGTGTTGCGCGTCCACAAAGACAGTGTTCACATGATCGAGCGCAGTTTTGACGCGGCGGGTATGGCGACCGATGTTGCGTTATCCCGGACGTTTCAAGGGCAGGAAGATATTTTATGAGTCGGGGATCGTTTCGTCCTCAAGCGCTCGTCGGAGCGCTGCTGTTACTGGTGTCGGTGATTGCTTCGGGTGCACCATCGCGCCTCGAAGCCTTGCCACCACTGCATGCCAATGAGGCGACCGTCAATGGTCTGGCGGGCGTTCGCTACGCGATCAATCAGACGGCGGGCGTTGCATTGTTCTTGCGTGATTTGGAGCAAACACTCCGTATCATGAACCGGGATCAGCCCGGAACGCCGATCACCTATCTGTCGATTTCCGGTGGTGGGGGCCGCGGTGCTTTTGGTGCGGGCCTGCTCAATGGTTGGACCAGGCATGGCACCCGGCCGGAATTCAATATGGTCACCGGTATTAGTACGGGTGCACTGATGGCGCCGTTTGCCTTTCTTGGTTCTGCATATGATCCGGTGTTAAAGCGCCTATATACGGGCGTTACCGATAAAGATCTGGTGCGCGAGCGTTCCTATGCGGCGATATTTTTTTCGGATGGTCTGGGCGACACCTCACCCCTATACAACCTGATTTCAGAATATGTGACACCCGAACTGCTGCGCAAGGTTGCTTATGAATACACGGTTCGACATCGATGGCTGTTGATCGGCACGAACAATCTGGATACGGGGCAACCCATCATCTGGAATATGGGCAAGATTGCCGCCAGTGACACACCGGAGGCGCTGGAGTTGTTTCGGCGCGTGATGCTGGCATCGGCCTCGTTGCCGGGGTTCTTCTCGCCGGTGATGATGAATGTCAGCTATCAGGGCAAGACTTACCAGGAAATGCATGTCGATGGCGGCGTGAGTCGACAAGTATTTCTTTATCCGGCATCTCTGTTTCATGAAAGCGGCGCCTACAAGCTGCTGGAGGGCCGCAAGCGTGAAGCCTACCTGATTCGTAACGACGTTCTGGATGATGAAGGCTACCAGACGGTCGAGCGCAAGACGCTATCGATTGCGAATCAGGCATTACGTCAGTTTTCGCAATCGCATGAAGATGGCGACACCCTGATGGCCTATATCACGGCGCAGAAAGATGGGTTCGGGTTCAATATGGCGTATGTGACGGATGATCTCAACGCAAAGCCGAACCGTAAAGGCAAGCAGCTGTTCGATCAAGCCTATATGCGGGCGCTCTTCAACTATGCGGAAGAGCGTGCAGCCCGCGGCTATCCATGGTCAAAAACCCCGCCGGGTCTGTCAGAGGCGTTGTCCGGTAGCCTCGGTAAGCTCCGCGAAACCCTGAATAACGGTAGCCGCTAAAGCCGCGGGGTCGTTTCTGCATGCGCCTTGGGTAGGCACGTGCATTGATCTTAGTGTGCCTCTTCCCAGTTTTGCCCGATACCGATATCGACGACCAGCGGCACTTTGAGTTTGGCTACCTGGGTCATCAAGGGCCCCAGTGCGGAACGGACCTGTTCACATTCGTTATTGGGCGCGTCGAGCACCAGTTCGTCATGAACCTGCATGATGAGCCGGGTTTTCAGGCCCTGTTTCTCGATCCAGTGTTGCACGGCGATCATGGCCATCTTGATCAGATCCGCTGCCGTCCCCTGCATGGGCGCATTGATGGCGGCGCGCTCGGCACCTTGTCGACGACCCTGCTGACCGGCTTTCAGATCCGGCAACCAGAGTCGGCGACCAAACACCGTTTCGACATAACCGTGGTGATGCGCCGACTGGCGGGTTTCTTCCATATAGCGGGCGACGCCCGGATAGCGGTCGAAGTACCGATCGATGTAGGTTTGCGCTGCGCTGCGCTCAATGCCCAGTTGTCTGGCGAGGCCGAAGGCGCTCATGCCGTAGATCAGGCCGAAGTTGATCGCTTTGGCGGCGCGCCGCTGATCATCGCTGACTTCCAGCGGCATGACGCCGAAGACTTCGGCGGCCGTGGCACGGTGGATATCCTCGCCGTGGGCAAAGGCGTCGAGTAGGCCTCTGTCAGCGGATAGATGCGCCATGATGCGCAATTCGATCTGCGAATAGTCGGCCGAAATAATGCAATGATCCGTTGGTGCGATAAAGGCTTCACGAATGCGCCGGCCTTCGCCGGTGCGCACGGGGATGTTCTGTAAGTTGGGGTCGGAGCTGGCCAGCCGTCCTGTTACGGCTGTGGTTTGCGAGTAATGCGTGTGGACCCGCCCGGTAGCCGGATTGATCCGTTGGGGCAGCTTGTCGCAATACGTGTTCTTGAGCTTGGCGATGCTGCGATATTCCAGCAACAGACGCGGCAGCGGGAAATCCAGCGCCAGTTCGGTGAGCACCTCTTCGTCGGTCGACGGCGTGCCCGAGGCGGTTTTCTTTTTTACCGGCAAACCCTGTTGGGTGAAGAGGATCTCGGCCAGTTGTTTGGGGGAGTTCAGGTTGAAGCTTTGACCGGCCAGTGTGTGTGTTTCGGATTCGAGGGTCAGCATGCGCTCGCCCAGCGCATGGCTCTGGTCGGCGAGTTGCTGGTTATCGATGAGCACACCGTTCTGTTCCATGGTGAACAGCACCTGTTCGACGGGAAGCTCAAGGTCGCGATAGATATGCTCCAGGCCGGGTTCGGCGGCAAGCTGCGGCCGTAAACGATCAGCGATGCGCAGGGTGATGTCGGCATCTTCGGCCGCATAGGCTGTCGCGTCGGCTACGGCGACCTGATCAAAGCTAATCTGGTTGGCGCCTTTGCCGCAGATGGCTTCGTAGGGAATGGTCGTCATACCAAGGTGCCGGCGCGCCAGCGCACCCAGTTCCAGCGAGCCTGCACTGACCTGCCCGGCCTCGAGTACATAGGCCATCAGCAGTGTGTCATCCACCACACCGGCAAGCCGGATGCCGTGATTGGCAAACACATGCTGATCGTATTTGGCATGCTGCATGACTTTTATGGGCGTGGGGTTTTCCAGCCAGGGTTTGAGTCGTGCCAGCGTGGCATCGAAGGGAAGTTGGTTAGGCACGTCCGGGCCGGTGTGGGCGAGTGGCAGGTAGGCGGCTTCGCCCGGGGCAATGGCGAAGGAGATGCCGACCAGTCGGGCCTGTTGCTCATCAAGGCTCGTGGTTTCGGTATCCAGCGCAACACGCTCGGCTTGGCTGATTTTCTCCAACCAGCGACTGAGCGTGGCTTCGTCGAGAATGGTTTCGTAATGCGCCCGGTGTGCGCCGTCATCCGGAAGCAGGGCGGGCATGGGGGCAGACTCGACATCAACGTGCCCGGTGCTATTGACGGTAGTACTGCCCGGCTGTTCCAGCGCCTTGAGCCAGGTCTTGAAGCCGTTGTGGCGAAAAATGTTGCGCAGCACGTCTTCTTTTTCGGGCAGCGCCTGCAGATCCGCCAGGGTTAAAGGCAGCGCGACATCGGTTTTAACAGTGGCGAGCGCGCGGCCCAGCGGCAGGAAGTGGAGGTGGGCTCTCAGGTTCTCGCCGGCAACCCCTTTCACCTCGGCGGCATGGGCGATGACCCCATCCAGGTTGCCATAGGTCTGCAACCACTTGGCGGCCGTTTTGGGGCCGACCTTCTGGACGCCGGGAATGTTGTCGGCCGTATCACCGACCAGCGCCAGGTAATCGGTGATGCGTTCCGGCGGCACACCGAACTTGGCTTCGACACCGGCGACGTCGAGCCGTTCGTTACTCATGGTATTGACCAGCGTTACCTGCGGCGTGACGAGCTGAGCTAAATCCTTGTCGCCCGTCGAGATCACTACCTGCATGCCGTTGGCCGCAGCATCACGGGCCAGGGTGCCAATCACGTCATCGGCTTCAACACCGCTTTCCATCAGCAGCGGCCAGCCGAGCGCGCGGACCACGGCATGGATCGGTTCGATCTGGCGGGCCAGATCTTCGGGCATGGGCGGGCGATGCGCCTTGTACTCGGCAAAGAGCGTGTCACGGAAGGTCGGGCCGCTGGCATCAAAAATGCAGGCGCGGTGTTCGGCCGGGATTTCGCTGCTCAACCGGCGCAGCATGGCGATCATGCCGTAGAGGGCGCCCGTCGGGTCGCCGGCCTGATTGCGCAGGTCGGGGAGTGCATGAAACGCACGATACAGGTAGGATGATCCGTCAACGAGTAGCAGTGTGGGCATGACGACAGCAGAGGTGAACAGCGTGGAAGAAAATATGAGAAACGGGTTTCATGCGTCACAGACGACGGAGGACGCCGCAAGGCTCACCGAGCGCGAGGCATGGCGTTTGTTCGGGATTATGTCAGAGTTCGTCGAGGCGACCGACCGTCTTTCCGAGGTGCGCCCCGCCGTGTCGATATTTGGCAGTGCCCGTGTGTTACCCGATTCGCCGTATTATCAGTTGGCCGAGACAATCGCCAAGCGGCTCTCCGACGCAGGCCTTGGGGTTATTTCAGGCGGTGGCCCGGGCATCATGGAAGCTGCCAACAAGGGGGCTTTTGGTGGCAATGGGCCGTCCATCGGGTTGAATATCGAATTGCCGCACGAGCAGCATACCAACCCGTATCAGGATATCTCTCTGGGGTTCCGGCATTTCTTTGCCCGCAAGTACATGTTCGTCCGGTTTGCCGTGGCGTACGTCGTTATGCCGGGTGGCTTTGGTACGCTCGACGAACTGATGGAGGCGTTAACGCTGATCCAGACCCACAAAAGCCGGCAATTCCCGGTGATTCTGGTCGGGTCGGCATTCTGGGCAGGCTTGATTGACTGGCTTCGGGATCGCCTGGTCAGCGAAAAGATGATCAGCCCGGAAGATATGGATCTGCTGCAGGTGATTGACGATCCGGCCCAGGTGGTCGAGGCCATCTTCACGCATTACGAGACGCGTGGCTTTGCGCCCCTGCCCGGCGAGCGCGAGCTTTTACTCAACCTGTAATAGAATCCGCTAACGTAAAACGTCTGGATCCCAGCATGCCTCTCTTTCACGCCCGACTTTCTCTGAACTGGATGGTTCGCCTCGGTTTTCTGTTGCCCGGCGCACTGCTGGCCATGAACGTGGCCGCGCAGCAGTCGTCCTCCACGTTGCCGCCGCAGGTAGTGACCTATGATCCGTCACTCAGTAGCGCGCAGGCCGATGCCGAAGAGGAATCCGCCGTGACGATTAGTCCGGATGATCGCAGTACCAGTATCCAGCGCTATGGTTCGGGTGGCCGACCAACACGCGAGGTGGTGGATCCACCGCTGCTGCCAAAATACTCTGAATCGCCGCCCGCCGAGCCGCAGAGCGTGATTCCCGATTCCGATCCGGTGCGTGGGGACATGGTCCAGCCGCCGATGTGGACTCTCTGGAGCTGGTAAGGTATGCCCCGTCATTATCGGCACGCACCCTGGCAGGATCAACATCCGCAAGACGACCTGCCGCTCATCCGCCACGTTGGTGTCGGGCATGGCGTGCAATGGATCAGCGAAGGCTGGACCCTATTCCTAAGGCGGCCAGGCTTCTGGCTGCTGGCCGCTTTGCTGCAGACTCTGCTGGTGATGCTCGTGCTCCTGGTGCCGTTGCTCGGCCAGGTCGGCGCCCATCTGCTGATGCCGATTCTTTCTGCCGGTCTGATGGTCGTTGCACACCGGGTTCAATACAACGAACCGGTGACGGTGGCTGAGGTCTTTACGGGGTTTCGTGAACACGCCCCGGCCGTTGTCAATGTGGGCGTCTGGTACATGCTGGGCTGGATGCTAATCGTCGCGCTTGGGCTGCTGCTTGGCGGTGGCGCCGCACTCTCCGGCATGGCCGTGGGTATGGAAACGCAATACGAGTGGCTGGGCACGGCGATCAGCGTTTTTGGCATCATGCTGGCGGTGGTGATCAGTCTGTTGCTGGTGCTGCCGCTGGTGATGTCGGTCTGGCTGGCGCCGCCGCTGGCCGTGTTCCATGATATTCCGGCCATGCAGGCGATGAAACATTCTTTCGTGGCCAGTTGGCGGAGTCTGCCAGCCTTTATCGTGGCGTTCTTTCTGGTTGCGCTGATGCTTTTCCTCACCAGCCTGACGCTCGGTCTCGGGTTGCTAGTGGTAATCCCCGTGATGGCGGGTGCGACCTACGCGGCGTACCGCGATTTATTCGAGCTGCCAACGCCGACGGTGGCGACCGCCCCGTTGGAATCTGCGGATGCCTGATCCCGTCAACGGGCCCGGCATATCCGGGGTGCAGCCCGTCACTGTGCGGGATGGCTGGTCGTGGTTTCGTGCGGGCTTTGCCCGCTATCGCCGCAACCCGGTGCTGATGATGTTCTGGGTCATGACCTATTGGACGTTGCTCGGTCTGGCAGGGCTGGTACCGGTGCTCGGTGATGTGCTGGTTGCCGTGTTGGCGCCGGTGCTGATGGTCGGTGTGCTTGCCGGTTGTCGTGCTCTTGATCGGGAAACGATGCCCAGCTTCACCATCCTGTTTTCAGGTTTCGGTTCACAACTGCAGCCCCTGATGGGCTTGGGCCTGCTCCACTTTTTACTAACGGTCGGGGCGCTGGCGCTCACTGCATTCTGGGATGGCGGCGCGCTTTTGCAGTACATGGCTCGGGGGACGCTCGGCGCCCCCGATCTGCCCATGCCGGATCCGACACAACTCCCGGCGGCTGGTCTGGCCCTGGCGCTTCTGGCGTATGTGCCGGTTCTGCTGGCCTTTGCCTATGCTCCATTGCTGGTGGCCTGGCGCGGTTTCGGTCTGGGCAAGGCGCTCTTTTTCAGCCTGGTCGCTTCCTGGCGTGCCTGGCGCGGCCTGATCGGATTCCTGGCGGCGCTGGCGGTGTATGGCATCTTCTTGCCATCACTGATCATGATGCTGCTGATCGCATCGGGTCTTGATGACACCCTGGTGACCTCACTCGTGATTGTACCCATTGTCGCCATACTCGCACCCACGGTGGTATCGGGTTTCTACGCCAGTTATGCGCAGCTCCTGCCGCCACCCTCGGCCGAGGGTTTGACGCCACAATGACCCGGCCGTTGATCGGAATCCTGGGTGGCACCTTTGATCCGGTTCATCGCGGCCATATGCAGTTGGCCGCTGACGCCATCCATGCGTTGACGCTGGATCGCCTGCGCTGTGTGCCGGCAGGTAGGCCACCGCACCGGGGCGCCCCCGCAGCATCGGCCGACGATCGGTTGGCAATGACGCGGCTGGCCTTTGCCGACATGGCGAACTGCGAAATTGATGATGCGGAGATCCGCCAAGAGGGACCCTCCTGGACCATCCGCACTCTGGAACGGTTGCGGGCCGAAATGCCCGATGCAGCTCTGGTGCTCATCGTCGGGGCAGACGCGTTTCTTGGTTTGCCAACCTGGCACCGCTGGCAGGAACTGCTGTCGCTGGTGCATCTGGCAGTGACCAACCGTCCTGGCGCCGATCTGCAGCCATCGGCCCTGCCCCCACAACTTCAGGCGGTCTGGCGGCGTGCCTATGTTGAAGACCGGGCGGCGTTACGGACGCAGCCCGCGGGTTGTCTGGTTTCGTTTACCATGACGCCCAGTACGGTATCGGCCACCCGGGTCAGGCAGGCCGTGAGCCGGGGTGAGGCGATTGACACACTGGTTTGCCCAACCGTTGAAAAGTATATTCATCAGCACCATCTGTACACTCACGTTGCTCATCCGGGCTTACTCGCATAGGAAACCGCATGTCCAAAGCTCTCTCGATCAAGAAACTCGAAACCCTGGCCGTTGATGCGCTTGACGACATCAAGGGACGGGACATTATCGTCGTCAATACGACCAAACTGTCCCAGATGTTTGAACGTATCGTTCTGGCCAGCGGGGACTCCAACCGCCAGGTGCGAGCGCTGGCCCGTAGCGTCGCCGATAAGGTTCGCGAGGCAGGCGGCGAGGTGCTATCGGTCGAAGGCGAAGAAACAGGCGAATGGGTGCTGGTTGATCTGGGCCCCGTTGTGGTTCATATTATGCAGCCGCTGGTGCGCGCGCATTTCGATCTGGAGGGCCTGTGGGGGGTTGGTAAGCCGGCGGGGGTTAAGGTATCCAAGCCCGCAAAAAATGCCGCAGAGAAAGCGGTCGAAAAGAATGCGGCACCCGGCAAGGCGCCTGCCAAAAAACCTGCAGCAAAAAAACCGGCCGCCAGAAAAGCGCCGGTGCGCACGCGCAAATCGACTGAATGAGGCTTCATCTGATCAGCGTGGGTCAGCGGCTGCCTGATTGGGCCGAGACTGCCTGTGCCGATTATCTGAAACGATTTCCCCGTTCGCAGCCGATTGTCCTGCATGAGATCAAGGCGGAACCGCGAACCGGTAATCGCACGGCACAGCAGATGATGGATGCCGAAGCGCTGCGGATTGAAGCAGCGATTCCTACCGGTGCGCGCCGCGTCATGCTCGATGAACGTGGTACGGATCTGACGACAGTCGCTTTGGCTAAGCGACTGGAAAGCTGGCAGCTCGAAGCGCAAGACGTGGCGTTGGTTATTGGCGGAGCCGATGGCATTGCCCCGGCACTCAAAGCCACGGCGCACGAAATGATCCGCTTGTCGTCGATGACCTTGCCGCATGCGCTGGCACGCGTGCTGCTGAGCGAACAGCTCTACCGGGCAATTACCGTGTTGTTAGGCCATCCCTATCACCGCGAGTAACGCGCAAGATGCAGACCATCTGGCTCGCCTCTAAAAGTCCGCGTCGTACCGAACTACTGACCGGCATGGGCGTGCCCTTCGAGGTGCTGCAGTTGACCGACGACGCCGGCGATCAATACGAGGTTGATGAATCGGTTTTTCCGGGCGAACCTCCGCGAGACTATGTGCGGCGTGTGGCGCAGGATAAGGCGCTGCATGCGGTGTCTTATCTGAAGGATCGCGGATTACCATTGCGCCCGCTATTGTCGGCCGACACCACCGTGGCGTTGGGTGACCGAATTCTGGGTAAGCCGGCAGATGCCACTGAAGCGCGTGAGATGCTGTCGGCGCTCTCCGGCCAAGTGCATGAAGTGCTGACGGCCGTTGTGGTCGTTGACGGCGATCACATCCGTCAGGCGCTATCAGTGAGTACTGTCACGTTCATGTCTTTGTCGGCAGAGACGATTGAACGCTATATCGCGAGCGGTGAGCCTTTCGACAAAGCGGGCGGTTATGGCATTCAGGGACACGCAGGTATTTTTGTCGCTCAGATGGAAGGCAGTTTTACCGGCATCATGGGCTTACCCGTGCACGAAACGGCGCAGCTCCTTGAGCCGTTGGGCTTC
>VEQK01000056.1 GCA_018883265.1 Rhodocyclaceae bacterium
AACCGCTTCTCGTACGACATCGACCGCCTGGCCTCGCGCTTCGAATCCTTTATGGAAGAGTTCTCGAACATCCTCCAGCGTCAGATGAAGTAAGGGCTCTGCGCCATGCGTAACCGCCGTAAACTCAAAAACGAAATCAACGTCGTTCCGTATATCGACGTGATGCTGGTGCTGCTGGTGATCTTTATGGTCACCGCACCCATGATGCCGACGGGCAACATTGATCTGCCCACGGTGGGCACGGCCGCCACGCCGCCCGCCGCTCCGATTGAAGTGACGGTGCGCGATGACCGCAGCCTGGCGATTGTGGATCGGGGTAGCAATGGCAAAGAACAGCCCGTATCGCTGAACCAGCTTACCGACCAGTTGCTTGCGATGCAGAAGGGCAACCCGGATACGCCGGTGCTGATCGCGGGCGCCAAGAACGTGCCCTACGAAGCCGTGCTGCAGGTGATGGATCAGCTGCAACGCGCTCAGATCAAGCGCGTTGGCCTGCTCGTCGCCCCGACCGGGAAGTAAACGGAGCCGTCACGTTGTCGTTGTCTGACTTTCTGTCTCGCCTGAAGTCTTACTGGCACGGCCATCGCTTTGCCGGTGATGGCATGGCGGTCTTTGACCCGGCCGCCGAAGAAAAAGCCCGCGAACGCCGCGCGCTAATTCTGACGATTGCCATGCACCTCTTGCTGGTGCTGTTTCTGGTGATCAGCATCAACTGGAAGAACAGCGAGCCCTCGGCCATGCAGGCCGAAATCTGGACACCGCAACAACTCGCCGCAGCGACTGCTGCCGCTCAGCGCGAATCCCAGACCTTCGGCGACCCGACACCCGAGCCTACGCCACCCAAGCCTGAGCCGAAACCGGAACCAACACCGCCCAAACCCGAACCGAAGCCTGAGCCAGCCCCGCCCAAACCTCAGCCCAAGCCGGAACCGGTGAAGACACCGGTCAATCCGAAGGCCGACATCGCCATCAAGCAGGACAAGAAGGCCGAGAAGGAAAAGCCCCAGGAAAAAACGCCGGACAAGAAAGACACCAAGGACGATAAGAAAAAACAGGACGCCAAGAAAAAGGCGCAGGATGAATTCCTGGAAGAACTGAAACGTGAAGAGCAGAAGGTGGCGGCCCAGAAACAGGCCGCCCAGAAGCAGCTGGCTGCCGATGCCCGTGCTCAGAAGGAAGCCGCAATGCGTGCCCAGGCCGGTGCCGAAGCCAAGGCTGCCGGGGCCGAACGCGCCCGCGGTGACGACCGCAGTTATCTGGCCAAGCTCAAGACCAAGATTCGTGGCAATGTGATCCTGCCCCCCAATCTGCAGGGCAACCCGGCATCAGTCTTCCGGGTGACCCAGCTGCCCTCGGGTGAAGTCATCGACGTGCGCCTCATCAAATCCAGCGGCAATCCGCAGCTCGATGCCGCCGTCGAACGCGCCATCCGCAAGTCATCCCCGCTGCCAACGCCCGAAGGCCGCTCGCCGGACCGGATCATCGACATCACTTACCTCCCCTTCGAGAAGCCGCCCCAATAAGGCTCAGCCTCTCTTAAGCATTCAGCCACTATAACTTCACCATACCTATGATTGATATGTTCATCCGCAAAATCCTTGCTGCACTTGCATTAACTGCGCTGTGCGCCGCACCGGTATCAGCCCAACTCAATATCGAAGTCGTGGGTGCCGGCATGCAACGCATCTCGGTGGCTGTGCCCAACTTTGGCGGCGACGAATCACTCGGTCGTGAAATCGCTACCACCGTGCGTAACGACCTCAACAGTAGCGGCCTGTTCAAGATCATCAATACCGATTCTCTGGTCGCCGAAGAAAACGTCTCGGTCGACTTTAATGCCTGGAAGTCTCGCGGCGCCGATGCGCTGGCGACAGCCACCGCATCCCGACCTGGCAGCCAGATCGAAGTCCGTGTGCGCGTGGCAGACATTATCAAGCGCGGGGCTCTGGGAAATACTGTCGTTACGGTACCCGGCAACAACCCGCGTCTGGCCGGCCACAAGGTGGCCGACTTCATCTACCAGAAGCTGACGGGGCAGCCCGGCTATTTCTCGTCGCGCATTGCCTATGTGCTGAAACAGGGTACTGGCAACAATGCCCAGTACCAATTGGTTGTTGCAGACGCCGATGGTCAGAACCCCGTGCCTGTCCTGAAAGACAAACAACCTATCATTTCGCCCGCCTGGTCGCCGGACGGCACCAAATTGGCCTATGTTTCCTTTGGCAAAAACAAGCCCATCATTTATGAGCAAACCCTAAAAACCGGGCACCAGCGCCCGGTCGCCAGCTTCCGTGGCTCCAACTCCGCACCCGCTTATTCGCCGGATGGTAGCCGCCTGGTGGTTGCTTTATCGCGTGAAGGCGGCACCCAGCTCTACAGCATCAATCTGGCCTCGCTGCAATCGACCCGGATTACCAATACGTCGGGCATCGATACCGAACCGGCTTTCTCGCCGGACGGCCAGTGGCTGTATTTCACCTCGGACCGTGGCGGCAGCCCGCAGATCTACCGGATGCCCGCCAATGGCGGCAGCGCCCAGCGCATCAGCTTCGACGGCAATTACAACGTTACGGCCCGGCCGTCACCGGATGGCCGAACGTTGGCGTTTATTACCCGTCGCGATGGCGGCTTCCGGGTTGCCACGCTGGATCTGGCCACCCGCCAGGTGACGGTGCTGACCGATTCGCAGCGCGACGAATCACCAACCTTCGCCCCCAACGGCCAAATGATTCTGTACGCCACCATTCTGGGTGGCCGCGGTGTGTTGGCGGCCGTGTCGGCCGATGGCCAGATCCGCCAGAAGCTGTCAGCCGTCAATGGCGATGCCCGCGAACCCGCCTGGGGCCCGAATCGCTAATGCCCCGTTAAACCCCGGTTAATGTCCATTTAAGACTCGGCATGGAAAATGCTTCTATCTCAATGCCTTGATCGCTTACAATTCTGAAAAACCTCTGGAGTACCCCCTCATGAATCGCTTTTCTCGTAAAACTCTGATCCGTTCCCTGCTACCGGCCCTTGCTGTGTCGCTGCTGGCTGCCTGTAGCTCGACCCCGGAAAGCTCGGATCTGGCCACCGTCGACGCCACCGGCACCTCAGGTGTACCGAAGTTGTCGGCCGCCGCAATGGCCAAACTGCGTGACCCGAATAGCCCGCTCTCGAAGCGCAGCGTGTACTTTGACTACGACCAGTACGACGTCAAGGGCGAGTACAAGAATCAACTGCAGGCCCATGCCAAGTTCATCGCCTCGGAGCCCAACGCCCGCGTGCTGGTTCAGGGCAACACCGATGATCGCGGTAGCCGTGAATACAACCTGGCCCTGGGTCAGCGCCGCGCCGACGCCATCAAGAAGCAACTGGTCCTGATGGGCGCCCCGGAGTCGCAAATCGAATCCGTGAGCCTGGGGAAAGAAAAGCCGAAGGCCCTGGGTGACAACGAAGCGGCCTGGGCCGAGAACCGCCGCGGCGACATGCTGTACAACGGCGAGTACTGATGACCGAACGCATGACCCGACGTTTCAACCTGCCGGCGGCGCTGTTTGCCGCCGGTGTGCTTTGTGCCCTGCCCACGCAGGCCGGCATCTTTGATGATGATGTCGCCCGTAAGCAGATCTCGGATCTGCAGAAATCGACCAGCCAGACGCTGATCGAGCAGAATCGCCTTGCCGAGCAGATGGCGCGTGAAGTGGCCGAGCTGCGCGGCCAGATCGAGGTGCTGACCAACAGCATCAACGATCTGGAGAAGCGCCAGAAAGATCTATACCTCGACCTCGATACGCGCCTGCAGGCCATTGAAGCCGCCCGCGGCAAAAAACCGGCTGCGCCGGTGGTCAGCGATACCGCCAAGCCCGCCGCCGAGAAGCCTGACGCCAAGCCGGATGCCAAACCGGCCGACGACGCATCGGCCATTTCGAAGAGCTATGAAAGCGCCCTGGCCCTGGCCAAAGCCGGCAAGTTCAAGGAAGCCGCCGCCGCGTTTGATAAATTTGTAAAGACGTATCCGGATAGCGAGCAAGCGCCTGCAGCCCAGTTCTGGCTGGGCAATAGCTACGACATGCTGGGCGACTGCAAACAGGTGATCAGCTCGCAGCAGAAACTCCTGGCCAAGTGGCCCAAGAACAGCCGCGCACCGGACGCCCTGGCCAAGATTGCCCAATGCCAGGCCGACCTGGGCCAGAAGGCCGAGTCCCAGAAATCCTACAAGGATCTGGTGGCCCGCTACCCGGATTCCAAAGCCGCGGCTGCTGCCAAGCAACAGATCAAGAAGTAAGGTGTCATGACGGATCCGACCCGTGCCGACTGCGGCACCCATGCGGCCACGGTACGTCTGACCGAGATCTTCTTTTCCCTGCAGGGCGAAGCCGCACGTTCGGGGCTACCCACGGTGTTTATCCGGTTAACGGGTTGCCCCCTGCGCTGCACCTGGTGCGACACCGAATACGCTTTTACCGGCGGCACACCGACACCCATTGCCGACATCCTGGCTGAAGTCGCCAAGTACCCCACACGCCATGTCTGCGTGACCGGGGGCGAACCCCTGGCACAAAAGACCTGCCTCACCCTGCTCACCGCCCTGTGTGATGCGGGTTATGACGTCTGCCTTGAAACCTCCGGCGCACTCGACATCACACCGGTTGATCCGCGCGTGGCCCGCATCATGGATCTGAAGGCGCCCGGCTCCGGCGAGTGCGACAAGAACCTGCTCAGCAACATCAGTACGCTTCGCCCCAGCGATGAAGTCAAAATCGTCATCGCCTCTCGCGATGACTTCGACTGGGCCTGCAACATGATCGCACAACACGAACTCTGTAAACGGTGCGATGTGGTGCTCTCCCCCGTTGCCGGGCAGCTGAACCCGACCGATCTGGCCGAATGGATTCTGGCCGCCGGGCTGGATGTGCGCTTTCAGCTCCAACTCCACAAACTGCTCTGGAGCGATGCTCGTGGCAAATAACGTGCAACAGCCCCCCGCTGTCATCCTGCTCTCCGGCGGTCTCGATTCCGCCACCGTACTCGCCATCGCCCGCAGCCAGGGTTATGAGTGCCATGCCATCGCCTTTGATTACGGCCAGCGCCATCGTGCCGAACTGGATGCCTCGTTACGCCAGGCCAAAGCGCTGGGCGCTAAAACCCACCGCGTCGTGCATGTGGACATGAACCAGTTTGGCGGTTCGGCACTGACCGACCTCAGCATGGATGTGCCTGAGGCGAACAGCCAATCGGGCATTCCATCCACATACGTACCCGCGCGCAATACCGTAATGCTCTCACTGGCGCTGGCGCTGGCCGAAACCCTGAATAGCCACGATCTCTTTATCGGCGTTAACGCCGTGGATTATTCTGGCTACCCGGATTGCCGCCCGGAATACGTTGCCGCCTTCGAGCAGATGGCCAATCTCGCCACCAAGGCCGGCGTCGAAGGCACCCGGTTCAAGATCCATGCACCGCTGATCGAACTCAGCAAAGCGGATATTATTCGCAAGGGCACCGAACTGGGCGTCGATTACAGCCTGACTGTCTCGTGCTACCAGGCCACCCCTGAGGGCCTGGCCTGCGGCCACTGCGACTCCTGCGCGTTGCGCGCTGCCGGCTTTGCCGCCGCGGGCATCCCGGACCCCACCCACTACGCTGCTCGGGCTTGACTTGACGAAACCCCTCTGAAAACGCTAGAATTTCGCCTCTTTGCAGTGCCTGGGGGTCGGTAGCTCAGCCGGTAGAGCAGCGGACTTTTAATCCGTTGGTCGTGGGTTCGAATCCCACCCAACCCACCAGATCGCTTAAAATAAGCCCGTGCCGGGACGTTAGCTCAGTTGGTAGAGCAGCGGACTCTTAATCCGTAGGTCGAAGGTTCGAATCCTTCACGTCCCACCA
>VEQK01000032.1 GCA_018883265.1 Rhodocyclaceae bacterium
GACTTATGGCGATCCGGCACCCAAAGGCTCGGCTTCAGTTGTGCCCGCAGGGTTGACGCTGGACAGATTGCCCGCCATTGCTAAAGCCCGTCAAAAAAATCCGGCGTCCATCAAGCAATATGTCGGCCAGAATCTGCATGGACAAGGCAAGTTTGTGAAAACAGCGAAGGGCAACCCTAATGCCGTGGTGGCCGATGTCCGCATTAGCGGGCTCGGTGAAGTCTCGATCTGGTGCCGGAATGTGCTGGGCGCAGCGCCGTCTGGCCGGACAACCGGTTTTGATGGTGTGCTAACGGGCGAGGTCTACACCTCTGAAGATTTCAGCAACGATGTCTATTTGAAAGACTGCCGGTTCCGCGATTAGGTTGATTCAGCGGTTAATACGGCGTACTGATCATTCTGCGATACTACTGGCGCCGACCCGGAGGTCGGCACCGTCATGATGTTTAGGCGCTGGCTTTTCTCAGGATCGCGTACAGCTCATCCTTCAGGTGCAGCTTTTCTTTCTTGAGGGTTTCGATTTCCTCGTGAGAACCCGACTCAATGTGGGCTTCCATGTTCTTGATCTTCTGATCCAGTTCGTTGTGCTTGTCGAACAGACGGGTGAAGTGGTGATCGGAGGTCTTCAGGCGGGTGATCAGCTCACGGTATTCGGGAAACATGCTAACTCCGGTAAATAAGTTATAGGGGACGATAAGTCGTCCGACTGGTATCAATTTTACGCCTTTGCGAGGCTGCCGACCAGCCGGCGCTAGCGTCTGGCTTTGGGATCGGTGGTTTTTTGGCCGTTGATGCGCCGAAAGAAGGCCAGTTTTTCCGGAAAATGTTGGGTAACCCAGGCGACAGCACTGTATTTCAGAATCTTTCCCCCGAGCAAGGCTAGAAAAGCTTCGAGAATTCGGTCATCAACGATGCCGAAAAAAATCAGCAACGGCATCTGGGGCAATGGCGAGGCACCCACACCAAAAATGGCCCAGACACCATAGTCGGCAATCCAGTGGGACGCTTCGCTCCAGGTTTGTTCGCTGATCATATTGGGAAACAATGTATGAATTTCGTTATAGCCCAGCAAATGCGAAACACCGACGATGATTGTGCCAGCCAGTGCGCTGCCTGTGGCGCTGGCCAGACTGAGGCGAAGCCAATGGCGAGGCACCAGCAGCACTGAGGTCACGATGACGGCCGTGACCGGATAAGTCGCTGTCAGCGTGCCGCAAAAAGATAGTAAGGCTGTCAGTCCTAGCAGGTGGTGACCTCGGTTGGCGCGTTCCAGCCAGCCCTGCAGTTTGCTCTCCAGGCTCTGGAGACGTTTACCCATAAACCGGTGCCATCAGTCGACGCGACCCTTGTGTTGGATGAGTTCAATCTTGTAACCGTCCGGATCATCTACGAAGGCGATGACTGTGCTGCCATGTTTCATCGGGCCGGCTTCACGCACGACCTTGCCGCCAGCCTGGCGTATCCTGTCGCAGGCCGCGTAGGCATCGTCCACTTCCAAAGCAATATGGCCATAGGCATTGCCCAGGTCGTACTTGTCGACGCCCCAGTTATAGGTCAATTCGATGACGGCGTGGTCCGACTCCGGGCCGTAACCGACAAACGCCAGCGTAAATTTGCCTTCCGGATAGTCGTTCTTGCGTAGCAGGGTCATGCCCAGTACACGTGTGTAGAAGTCGAGCGATTTATCCAGATCGCCAACGCGCAGCATGGTGTGCAGTAAACGCATGCGTTTTCCGATCAAGCGAACAGAATCAGAGCGAGAATGCCGCCCAGAATGACCCACTTGCCCACGTAATAGGCCGTGCGGTTGCGCTGCTTGAGGCCTTTGGCCCAGACGCGGCCTTTGTAGACCACGCCAAAGACCTTGTTGAGCACGCCTGTTTTGTCGCCTTCGGCATTGGGCGAGGCGGCGGCGCCAACCACGTAGCGGCCGAACCAGCGGTTAAACGCCACGATCCACGAACCGGCCAGCGGCCGTTCGACATCGCAGAAGAAAATCAGACGATCCTTGTCGGTTTCGTTTTCGGCGTAATGAATGAAGGTTTCGTCGAAGAAGACACTCTTGCCGTCGCGCCAGCTATAACGCTCGCCATCAACGTCGATGAAGCAGCGGTCATCATTGGGTGTCGATAGCCCCAGGTGATAGCGGATCGAACCGGCGTACGGGTCGCGGTGGCGCACCAGACGGGCACCCGGTGGCAGGTGGGTAAACATGGCCGCCTTGACATTGGGTACCTGCTTGAGGAGACCCACTGTGAACGGGCACAGTTCCTCCGCGGACGGGTGCGCCGTGTCGTACCACTTCAGGTAGAAACGCTTCCAGCCGGTGCGAAAGAAGGAGTTGAAGCCGACATCGTTATAGGTGTCCGATGCCTTGATCAGCCCCTGGTCCACCATCTTCAGGCCTTCTTCGCGGATCTTTTCCCAGTTGTCGTCAAAGATCTTCATCTCCGGAAAGTTGCTGGAATCCAGGTAAGGCACATTCGGGACGGTCGATGCGCCGTAAAGCAGGACGTTCACCGGGGCCAGAAACGTCGAGTGATCGGTGATCTGGCGGAAGGGGCGCAGACGCACCTTCCCGCGGAAGTGTACGAACAGGGTCGACAGCACGAAAATCCAGATGATGGTCCACTTCATGGCGAATCCCAAGTCTTTGACGCAAAGCACCATTATCCCCGTCAGGGGGGGTGGTTGGCAAATCAGGGTATCAGGCCAAATCAGGGGCGCTGGTAGAATCGCGCCATGAACCTGGTCGATCAAGTCGCCGATGTTTTCAAGCCCGATGGCCCTTTGGCACGGCAGATTCCGGCCTTCAAATCCCGCCTGCAGCAGACCGAGATGGCCGAGCGCATCGCCGTGGCTATCAAGGCGGATGCCGCCTGTCTGGTGGAAGCCGGTACCGGCACGGGCAAGACCTTTGCCTACCTGGTACCGGCCATGCTGTCCGGCGGCAAGATCGTGCTTTCAACCGGCACCAAAACACTGCAGGATCAGCTTTTCGAGCGTGATATTCCTACCGTACGGGAGGCGCTGGGCGCACCGATCCGCGTCGCCCTGCTCAAGGGTCGCAGCAACTACGTCTGCTTGCATCATCTGGAGCGTGCGGAGAAAGAAGGTCGTTTCCTGCAGAAGGAAGATGTGCGCCATATCCAGCAGATTGTTCGATTTGCCCGCATGACCAAGCGCGGTGACAAGGCCGAGTGTGCCGATGTCCCTGAATCGGCCTCGGTCTGGCACATGGCCACTTCGACCAAAGACAATTGCCTGGGCAGTGAATGTGCGCACTATGAAGACTGCTTCGTGGTCAAGGCGCGGCGTGAGGCCATGGAAGCCGATCTGGTCGTGGTCAATCACCATCTCTTCTTTGCGGATGTCGCGTTGAAGGAAGAGGGTATGGCGGAGTTGCTGCCCAACTGCAATACCGTGATCTTTGACGAAGCACATCAGCTACCAGAAACGGCAGGCATTTTCTTCGGCCAACGCTTCAGCACGACGCAGGTACTGGATCTGGCGCAGGACGTCCGTCTCTCCGCATTGGCCGAAGCGCGCGATTGCCTGGATCTACCCGTGCAGAGTGCTGCT
Source organism: Rhodocyclaceae bacterium (assembly GCA_018883265.1). GTDB lineage: Bacteria > Pseudomonadota > Gammaproteobacteria > Burkholderiales > Rhodocyclaceae > Fluviibacter. The sequence goes on from VEQK01000032.1 coordinate 3,583, forward strand.
CTGGAGAAAGCAGCGCGAGATTTCCGGCTGACGCTAGGCAACGATATCGTGCGCCAACCGGCGGTCAATATTCTCGGTAAGCCGGAGTTCATGAAGGGTCTGGATGCCCTGGCTGAACGCATTGATCTGATGACCGAGCTCTTGCAAACCCAGGCCGGCCGCTCACCCGATCTGGAACGCGCCTGGCAACGCTGTACGACGCTGGGCCAGGATCTGATGCGCTGGAAGCGGGGCGCGCTCAATCAGCCGATGGCAGGCACCGCAGACCATCCTGGATCAGCCCCTGACGAAAATAACGGTACAACGCCGGGTGACTACGTATACTGGGTTGAGACACTAGGCCATGGCCTGCATTTGCACGCCACGCCGCTCTCAGTCGCCGAGCCCTTTGCCAAGCTCATGGCCAGCAGCCCGCGCAGCTGGGTCTTCACCTCAGCCACACTCGCCGTACAGGGTGACTTTACCCATTATCAGGAGGCGATGGGTTTACATGACATTGCGTCCTATTGTTGGGAAAGCCCTTTCAATTACCCCGAGCAGGCGATGCTCTGCTGCCCGACCGACCTGCCGGACCCCAATAGCGCGGATTACACCGATCGCCTGGTTGATGCTGTGCTGCCGCTCATTCAGGCTGCGCAGGGTCGTACGTTTTTTCTCTGTACTTCGCTACGCGCCATGCAACGCGTGCGAGGTCAGCTGGAAACACGACTGGCGTTTCATCAACCAGAGATCAAGATCCTCTGCCAGGGTGATGCCGCTAAAAACGAGCTGCTCCGTCGATTTCGTGAAGACGGTGATGCCGTGCTGGTCGGATCGCAGAGTTTCTGGGAGGGGGTCGACGTCCCCGGCGATGCGCTATCACTCGTCATCATCGATAAGCTGCCGTTTGCCGCACCGGATGACCCGGTGCTCTCGGCGCGGATTGATGCCTTGAATCGTCAGGGTAAAAATGCCTTCATGCACTATCAGTTGCCGCATGCCGTCATTAACGTGAAGCAGGGCGCAGGTCGCCTGATTCGTAGCGAATCAGACCAGGGGGTTTTGGTGATTGGTGATCCACGCCTCATTAGCAAAGCCTATGGCAAAAAGGTGTGGCGCAGTCTGCCGCCCATGGCCCGCACCCGCGAGATTGCCGAGGCCGAACGATTCCTTATTCACACGCTGAGTGACTATGTTCAACCGGCCTGATCGCGCATTACTTGAAGCGGCACTCGGCGCGGGCGCGCTGAGCGATCGGCCGCATCTGTTTTCTGATGTGCAAGTGCTTCTGGCGCAGACCGACTATGAGCGGATCGTCGGCTTTGTAAGGGCGGTGTCTGATCTGGTGGCGTGTCCAGCCTATGAAGCTGCGGTCGCTGAGCGCCAGGCAATGCCGATTATGCCAATGCCGCCGGGGGTTTGCCTGGCTTTTGATTTTCATGTCGGTGGTGATTCACCCCAGTTAATCGAAATCAACACCAACGCCGGTGGGTCATTACTGGTCACGTTATTGGAACGTGCCTGGGGCCGAGCGGAACAGGCCGATCAGGTCGAAGTCGTGCTATCGACAATGTTTGCTGAAGAATGGTCGACGTGGCAGAGCGGCAGACCCTTGCAAACCATCGCTATCGTCGATGAGTCGCCTGATCAGCAATATCTGTATCCGGAATTCGTACGCTGGCAGAAGCTGTTCGAATCACAGGGTGTTCAGGCATTGATCTGTGCGCCTGAACAACTGCGTTGCGACGAACCAGGGCGTTTGTGGTTCGGCGAACAGGCTATTGACCTGCTCTATAACCGGCTGACGGACTTTTCTCTGGGTTCTGAACCCTGTGCGGCGATACACGCGGCATGGCAGCATCAACTGGCTGGTAAGACCCAGGGCACGCTAGTCACGCCACATCCGCAGGCACATGCGCTCTGGGCGGATAAGCGCAATCTGCAATGGTTATCCAGTGTTACGACACTTCAGGATTTTGGTCTAACGCAAGGCGAAGCAGCAGGCATTGCTCAGTGCGTGCCTCGCACTATCCCAGTGACAGCCGCCGAAGCCAATACCTTCTGGCTAACACGCAAACAGTGGTTCTTTAAACCGCAGGCCGGTTTCGGCTCGCGAGCCGCCTATCGTGGGGACAAGCTCACCAAGCGCGTGTTTGAAGACATTCTGCGCGGCGGTTATGTGGCCCAGACCTTTGCACCACCGCCGGAAGTGCAGGTGGCCGACCCAGAGACCGGTGTACCGGTATCGCTCAAATATGATTTGCGGGTCTATGCCTATGCCGGGGAGGTTCAGCTACTGGCGGCACGCCTGTATCAGGGGCAGACTACGAACTTCCGCACGTCGGGCGGTGGCTTTGCCCCGGTGGTGGTCGACTCAGGCACCCACTAGCCCAGCTCTATTGATGGTTTGGTTTTTTATCCTGCACCGATTTGTACGGTGGGGGGGCTTTGGCAGCATCAGCGATTAGGCGGCTTTCCAATTCCGCAAGGACCTCGCTGAGCGCCTGTTGTTGCCCATCGACCAGCGCCTGGGGCGACTTATCTCTCAGCGTTACCCGTTTGCTGATACGTGGGGATGAAAAAATAAAGTTGTCTGCCTTGAAGCTGGAACTGGCGTAGAACTGGATCGATACCACCGCTTGCGGGGTGTCGCGATAGTCGCCGTAGAACTCATCAATCACGCCCTGTAGCTGGTACATGGGGAAGAAGACCGATGATTGTTCCAGTACCTGCGTGAATGCGTTCGATTTCACCAGCCAGTTGTGCGTGGCGTTACCGACCATGTCGCGCGGGTAGCTCAGATAGACATTGTAGAAGTCTTTTTCGTAGCGGTTATCGGACAGGCGATAGACCAGCGATTTGCTGTCGAAGGGGGTGTTGGCGCTGAAGTTGCCCATCTTCAAGGTCAGGTTCACCGGGGTGGCGCGGGGTGGCGCTGTGCGTTCCGGCACGACGAGCCAGCTAGTCTGGTCCGGGTTGGGTCTGCTCAGGGCGCAGCCTGCCAGCAGGGCAGTGCTCAAGAACAGCGTGGTTGCGGTGCGCATCAGTTGCATGGCGGATTCCTCAGGGGCTGACTTTTTTCGGTGGCTGGCCAAAAAGCAACCACGATGGATACTGATTGGCTTTCTGGGAAAGATCGTTCACGTTGTCGGTAATCTGGCGTACGTTATCGGCAGAGACTGACAGATCCCCCTGCATCGATGTGAGCGTCTGACGCAGCACGACAATTGATGCGGTCAACTGTTCGATCATCACGGCCAGCTCCTGGTTGTTGGTGGCCTTGTTCACCTTGTTCAGCAATTGGTTCAATTCAGAGACCGAACTATTCAACCCGCCATTCTTGCCATCGGTGCCAGCCACCATGCCGTTGAGGTTGTCGAGCAGGACATCCACTTTCGCCTGGGTATCAGCCAGGTTCAATTTGTTGAAGTTATTGAGGGCGTCTTCGACGTTATCCAGCAGAATATTTACAGGGCTGGGTTGGGAGGGCACCACAATGTACTCCGGTGTCCATTCATAGTGGAGCACGCGCAGGTTGGCAGGATCTTTCACGAAATCGAGTTCCATGTAATTGATCCCGGTGATGCCCTGGCCACGAATTTGTGCACGCAAGCCATCGTTGACCAGCTTCTCGAAATAGGCACGGGCCTCGTCATCGGAATCGGTGCGCGTGACATTCATACGAACGACCACATACTGCTTTCGGTGGGAGCGCGGGACATCGCGTTCATAGAGGTCACCAGACAGGCCGATAAATGAGATCTGGCCGATACGAACCCCGCGAAAGCGCACAGGCGCGCCAACGTCCAGGCCTTGGACCGATTCCTTGATATACGTTTCGATGGTGATGGTTTTGCTGAACAGGTTGCGTGCACCGAAAATCAGCACCAGCGCCACCAGCGCAGCCGCGCCGATCATGACAAAGATGCCGAGACGGAAGTATTGGCTATTGTTACGGTTGGACATGGCGGTGATTAGTGAGCAGGTGAAGAGGGTGTGGTAGGTACGGTCGCAGCATGTGCGCCCCGATTGAAAAACTGGCGAACCAGCGGGATATCGCTGTGGTCGCGCAGCCATTGCGGCTTACCTTCGGCGATGATGCCTTTGCTGTCCTTGTCGAGCATGATGACACGATCCGCAATGGTGAAAATGCTAGGCAACTCATGGGTCACCACCACAAAGGTGATGCCGAGATTCCGCGAAATGGACAAAATGGTCTGATCCAGTTCGGCTGAGGTGATGGGGTCCAGGCCGGCCGAGGGTTCGTCCAGAAAAAGAATATCAGGGTCCAGCGCCATGGCGCGGGCGATAGCAGCACGTTTCTGCATACCGCCGCTGATTTCGGAGGGCATGAACGATTCGAACGGCAGAAGCCCGACCAGATCCAGCTTGCAGCGGGCAATGAGCGACATCTCATCCGGTGTGAGGTCGGTGTATTCTTCAAGAAACAGACGCACGTTTTCGAGCAGATTCATCGAGCCAAACAGCGCGCCTTGCTGGTACATGACGCCGAAGCGGGTGAGGATCTCCTGACGTTCGGCGCCATCGGCCGTGACAATATCTTTGCCCTCGATGAATACCTGACCAGTTGGCGGATCGTAGAGGCCGATCATGTTTTTAAGCAGGCTGGATTTACCGCAGCCGGAACCGCCTAGAATAACAAAGATCTCGCCGCGTTTGACGGAGAAGTTCAGATCCTTGAGCACGATATTGCTGCCATAGCCCACCGTCAGGTGATTGACCTGAATGATGTCGGCGCCATCTGGCGTTGTCGTCTGGGTCTCGTTGCTCAGGTCGGCCATAATCAGAAGCCCGTCTTGTACGAGATATAGGCAAAAATGCCATCAACCATCACGATCAGGATCAGGCTGGTAACCACGGCGCGGGTCGCCGAAAGGCCCACCGCGGCTGCGCCGGTACCGGTCTGCATACCGCGCAGGCAACCGACGCCGGCCACGATCAGGCCGAAGAGCAGCGATTTGGTCAGGCCCGACATGATGTCGTTGACGTGGATGGTTTTCAGCACGGCTTCGTAGAAGGTGACGAAAGGGACCTGATACGCCAGCATGGTGAGCGAAGCCGAGAAAATGCCGATCAAATCCGAGAACAGCGACAGGATCGGTGCGACCAGAATCCCGGCCAAGAGGCGCGGCAATACCAGAAAACGGATCGGGTCAATGCCGCCGGTGACTAGGGCATCGACTTCGTTATTCACCGTCATGGTGCCGATCTCCGCGGCAAAGGCGGCAGAGGATCGCCCGGCGAACAGAATCGCCGTCATCAGCGGCCCGAGTTCACGAAAGATCGAGAGCGATACCAGGTTGGCCACAAAAGTCTCTGCGCCAAACTGCTTGAGACCAATAGCGGACTGGAAGGCGAGGATCACACCGATCAGGAAGGCCACTAACGACACAATCGGCAACGCTGCCACACCGGCTTCGACCGCCACGTTGACAAAATCGTTCCACCGAACCTGCTTTGGGTTGCGCGCAGCCCAACCCAGCGCCGAAGCGAGTTGGCCAACAAACACCATCTGGTTTCGGGCATCGTTGATCAATGACTCGGTGCCCTGGCCGAGTCGGATCAGCGTGCTTTTACTGGTATGGTGATCCGTATTCGGTGCCGGGAAGAGGTTGTTGATCGGTTGGTACTGGGCAAGCAGGGGGTCGTAACGCTTGTCGAGGTTTAGGAGCGTCAATTTGCCGCCGGCAGCTTCCTGAGCATGTTGTAGATCGATCAGAAAAGCGATGCCGGCGCCATCCAGGTAGGAGACCGCTGCCAGATCAACGCTGAGGGTCTTGCCATTTCCCGTGTCACCCAGCCATTCGGTCTGCGCCGTGCGCGTGCTTGTCCAGAGGCCGTTGCCGAGCGTATGTGCATTGAAGTGGCCAGAGAGTATCAGGCGGGCAAGGGCGCCATTCGCCTGCAGGTCGGCGGCTGCAACGACGCTGTCGGCGACATCTACAGGGAGGGTGGTTTCGGACATGCGTGGATTTTAAGCGGTTTTCGTAAAACGATCATGACAAAACAATGGCGCGGCTCATTCCGGGTAAGCCTGGGTGAAGTAGAGCGCCTCCATCAGCTGACCCGGCTGGTTCAAAGAACCGAACCAGCGCTGGAACAGTTCTCCGATGACCGGTGTGCGGAAAGTGCGCGAAAGCGTCGCATTGACCGCCCAGCGGAAATCCGGGTCTGTGCGGCTGAGCATGATGCCGTAGTACTCCGGCGCAAAATCCTGGGGTAGCATCCGGAAACGGATACCCAGTTTGGAACGGATTAACTGGTCGAACATGAGCAGGCGGTCTCCGGCTACGGCATCCACCTCTTTGTCTGCCAGCATATTGGCAGCGGCTTCCATGTTTTTGACTTCGATCAGCGTGCCCTGGAGTTGCCCCGCTGAGACGCCCTGTTTCAGCAATTTGCTGGTTGTCGTGTTGCGAACAACAGCGATCTTTTTGCTCGTCAGTTCCTCCAGTTTCTGAAGATCGGCATCCTGTCGCACGGCAAAAGTGGCCCCCTGTATAAACGTGGTCAGACTAAAACCCACTCGGCGCTGCCGGTCCAGCGTATTTGACGTCGCCGAGCATTCCAGATCCGCTTCGCCCGATTCGATGGCATCGAAACGTGAGCGCGAATTGGTCTTCAGCCAGCGGATATCCATTAGCCCCATGTCGAGCTGAGTGACAAGTTGTGATGCCACGATTCTGCATAGGTCCACCGTGTAGCCGGTCGGTTGGCCATCATCCCCGAGCAGCGAGAAGGGAGGCTTGCCGGGGTCATAGGCAATCGTCAGGGTTTGCTTATCCTTGATGCGCTGGATCACCGGACCGTCAAGCGGGCGGGGGGGCGGATCGTTGCTCTGGGCCTCGGCGGGCAGTATCGTCAGACTGACGGTGAGGGCAAGGAGCGCACAGATAAGTCGCTGGATCACATTCATGAGGTTTTCAGACCGCTAAAAAGATGGCTAAACTGGGCAAAAGCTCGGCAAGTACTTGAAAAAAGCTATTGTGCCTTCATATTGCCAAAAGATCATGGCGTTCGAACTACTGGGCGCCAAATAAGAAGATAAAGGACACCTATGCGATTCGATAAACTCACTACCAAGTTCCAGCAGGCTCTGGCCGATGCCCAGAGCATTGCTCTCGCCAACGACTGTGGCTTCATCGAGCCGGCGCATCTGCTGCTGGCCATGATTCAGGAGTCCGATGGCGGTATCCGTTCGCTGCTCGAGCGCGCCGGCGTTAACGTGACAGCGCTGGCCCGCGAAACCGAAGCACTGGTGAAGCGTCTGCCGCAGGTGCAAGGCACCGGTGGTGAGATGCAGGCCTCGCGCGATCTTGGCAACCTGCTTAACCTCTGCGATAAAGAAGCCGCCAAGCGCGGCGACCAGTTCATCGCCTCCGAACTCTTTCTGCTCGCCCTCTGTGATGACAAGGGTGAAACCGGCCGTCTGTGCCGCGACAACGGGCTGAACCGTAAGTCGCTGGAGCTGGCCATTCAGGCCGTGCGCGGCGGTCAGGGCGTCGATTCGTCCGACGCCGAAAGCCAGCGCGAAGCCCTCAAGAAATATTGTCTGGATCTGACCGAGCGGGCCCGCCTGGGTAAGCTGGATCCGGTCATCGGCCGCGACGACGAGATCCGTCGTTCTATCCAGATTCTGCAACGCCGCAGCAAAAACAACCCCGTCCTCATCGGCGAACCCGGTGTCGGTAAGACCGCCATCGTCGAAGGCCTGGCGCAGCGCATCATCAATGAAGAAGTGCCGGAAACCCTGAAGGGCAAGAAGGTGCTGTCGCTCGATATGGCCGCGCTGCTGGCCGGCGCCAAATATCGCGGCGAGTTCGAAGAGCGCCTGAAGGCGGTGCTGAAAGATATTGCTGCCGAAGAAGGCAAGATCATTCTCTTCATCGATGAAATCCACACCATGGTCGGCGCCGGTAAAGCCGAAGGCGCCATGGACGCCGGTAATATGCTGAAGCCCGCACTCGCCCGCGGCGAACTGCATTGCATCGGCGCTACGACGCTGGATGAATACCGCAAGTACGTTGAGAAGGATGCCGCCCTGGAGCGTCGCTTCCAGAAGGTCATGGTCGAAGAGCCTTCGGTCGAATCGACCATCGCCATTCTGCGCGGTCTGCAGGAGCGCTATGAAGTACACCACGGCGTCGAGATCACCGACCCGGCCATTGTGGCTGCGGCCGAGCTCTCGCATCGTTACATTACCGATCGCTTCCTGCCGGACAAGGCCATCGACCTCATCGATGAGGCTGCTGCCAAGATCAAGATGGAAATCGACTCCAAGCCGGAGCAGATGGACAAGCTCGATCGCCGTTTGATCCAACTCAAGATCGAGCGCGAAGCCGTCAAGAAAGAAAAGGATGAAGCCTCGCAGAAGCGGCTAGCGCTCATTGAAGAAGAGATCAATACCCTCGGCAAGGAATACGCCGACCTAGACGAAATCTGGCGCGCCGAGAAATCGACGCTGCAGGGTTCGGCGCACATCCGCGAAGAGATCGAAAAGCTGCGCCTGCAAATGGCCGAGCTGCAACGCAAGGGTCAATTCGACAAACTGGCTGAGCTGCAGTACGGCAAGTTGCCGGAGCTGGAAGCTAAGCTCAAGGCCGCCGAAAGCAAGGGTGACGCAGCTAACGCTGAAGCCGCCAAGCACAAGCTACTGCGCACCGAAGTGGGCGCCGAGGAAATCGCCGAAGTCGTTTCGCGCGCCACCGGTATCCCGGTGTCAAAGATGATGGAAGGCGAGCGTGCCAAGCTGCTGCAGATGGAAAGCTATCTGCACAACCGTGTCATCGGTCAGAACGAAGCCGTTCGTCTGGTCTCGGAAACCATCCGTCGTTCGCGTGCCGGCCTGTCGGACCCGAACCGTCCTTATGGCTCCTTCCTGTTCCTGGGCCCGACGGGGGTCGGGAAGACCGAGCTCACCAAGGCCTTGGCCGAATTCCTGTTCGACTCGCAGGATCATTTGATTCGTCTCGACATGAGCGAATTCATGGAGAAGCACTCAGTCGCCCGTCTGATTGGCGCGCCTCCGGGCTACGTGGGTTACGACGAGGGCGGTTACCTCACCGAAGCCGTGCGTCGCAACCCGTACAGCGTGATCCTGCTCGACGAAGTCGAGAAGGCCCACCCGGACGTATTCAATGTGCTGCTTCAGGTGCTGGATGATGGCCGCCTGACCGATGGTCAGGGTCGTACGGTCGACTTCCGCAACACCGTGGTCATCATGACCTCTAACCTGGGTAGCCAGATGATTCAACAGATGGCGGGTGACGACTATGGCGTCATCAAACTTGCCGTGATGGCCGAGGTGAAGACGTTCTTCCGTCCAGAGTTCATCAACCGGATTGATGACGTGATCGTCTTCCACTCGCTGGACGAAAAGAATATCCGCGACATCGCCCGGATTCAGCTCAAGTATCTGGATAAGCGTCTGGCCGCGATGGATATGACCCTGGAAGTCTCGGATGCCGCGCTGGATCGGATTGCCGATGCCGGCTTCGACCCGGTTTTCGGGGCTCGTCCGCTCAAGCGGGCGATCCAGGCGGAAATCGAGAACCCGCTGGCGACACATATCCTGGAAGGCGACTTTGGTCCCAAAGATGTCATTAAGGTGGATTGCAAGAAATCCAAGATGATCTTTTCAAAATAAGATTGTTGATAGAAAGACGGGGGCGTTGCGGCGCCCCTTGTCTTTTGATTCGCCGGAAGGAATGGGATACGCGGCGCGGCGCACGCAGCGACCGAGACATATCAGGTGGATAGGCGAGGGAGCGAGTACGTCGCAACAAAGTAGACCGCCCGTCTCGGAGGATCATGGGTAAAATGCGGCATGGCTACAGAAATCTACGTCAGCACCGATGTTGAAGCAGATGGCCCGATTCCCGGTCCGCACTCGATGTTGTCGTTTGCCTCAGCCGCCTATACCCCGGATAAGCAACTGATCGGCACCTTTAGCGCTAACCTCGAGCTCTTGCCCGACGCCAAGGGGCATCCGCTTACCATGAAGTGGTGGAAGACCGAACCCGAAGCCTGGGCGGCCTGCCGGACGGATCTGCAGGATCCGGCTACGGCCATGAAAGACTATGTGAAGTGGGTGAAGAAATTGCCGGGCAAAGCCGTCTTCGTGGCCTATCCGGCCGGCTTCGATTTCACCTTCGTGTTCTGGTACATGATGCGTTTTACGGGTGAATCCCCGTTTTCCTGGTCGGCGCTGGATATGAAGACCTTTGCCATGGCGCTCTCCGGGCTACCATATCGCAGCTGCATCAAGCCCAAGCTGCCCAGGGACTGGTTCGACGATCTGCCGCACACCCACGTGGCCCTGGACGATGCCCTGGAGCAGGGGGCGCTGTTCTGCAATATGCTGAGCCTCTGGCAGCAGCACCGCCAGGCGCTGGGGTTGCCGAACGCGGTGATGCCGGCGATCGAGCCGGAAGAGGATGCCGTTCCTGGCGTGTCGCCCCGGGTTTCAGCCGAGTAGGCGCCTGCGGGCGTCTGCTTTATAATTGCGACAGTCAACCTTTACTGGAGTGCCGCCATGGCCCGTGTTGAATCAGATTACGTTTCGGATCACACCAAGTTCATTAACGAAGAGATCAAGAAAAACCCGCAATGGCGTGCTGACCAGCAGCAGGGCCGCGCGATCTGGTGGGATAAACCCCAGGATGCACAGCAGACCGAAGCCTTTGCTCAGGCCAAGGTCAAGCAGAAGAGCTACCCTTACGACGTGCTCTTTGACTGATTTGAATGCTCTTCTGAAATACGCCCGGTTTTGACCGGGCGTATTTTTTTGTACAACTTTTTATCAAACTCGTGAAAAACGCGTTAACTTTATAAAGTCTGCTTCGTTATAGGGTGCATGATGAACAAATTTTTACGGTTGCTGGCGACGCTAGGGTTGGGGTTGGGGCTGACCGGTCAGACTATGGCTCAGGATTCGAGCTTTGAGCGTGAATTTTCCAAGTTCGACAAGGACTTCGAGCGACTCAACAACTGGAAGGCTGACACCCCTGTCAGCCGGAAAATGCAGCGGGCACCTTCGACGCCTACCGTTGCGCCACAAGGCGAGCCTACCGAGGCTAAGACCACGCCCCTGGAAGAGCCCGTCAACACCAGGTCGACAGAGCCAGCTGCTCCGAAGACTGAAGTCTCACCAACGGATCATTCGGGAACGGGTGAGCCATCAAAAGATAAGACTTCTGGCTTGCCCAAAGGGGCCAAGGTTGAGAAGCTGAGCCGTAATGACCGGTTGGGAAACCAGATCTCCGATCCTGAAATGCGTAAAAAAGTACAGGCGCTATACCGTCGACAGGATGTCGTTGTTCAGCAATACGTCCTGCCAACTAATTAATTTCTTGAATGCGGGTAATGATCACCCCGCTATTGTTTTAGTTTCCACGAGAGGCTTCCATGAAAAAGACATTTCTGATTGTTTCTGCACTATTTCTCGGTCTGACGGCCTGTAGCAGCACGCCCAAGAACCCGGTCGATGCAACGCCGGGCCGCACCGCCGATGTCGAGTTTCTCGAGCAAAACGGTCCGTTGACGCTGACGTTTGACGACAAGGGGAATTGGCTCTCGATCAAATCATCGGCGACCGCCCCGCTTGTCAACAATGCGCCCGAAGGCGTCGAGATCGCCTTCAAGACCGCCACGATGCGTGCCAAACGTAACCTGACCGAATTCCTTTCCAACGATGTGAAGTCGACCAAATCGGTGCAGACGATCTCCAAGTCCTACCTGAAGAACATTGCCCAGGTTGATAGCGCCAATGAAACCAATACCTCGGGTGACGATGAAGACTCGGCCAGCAATAGCCAGGCCACCAAGGAAAGCCGTCAGAAGGCCAATACGATTGCCCAGACGGTGCGTGAACGCATTGATGATAACTCGCAGGCCATCCTGAAGGGGGTTCAAGTGACCGAGCGCAAGGTCTCCAAGGAACAGCAGCATGTTTCCGTGACGATTCTCGTGACGCAACAAAGCATCAAGGGTGCAGATCAGGCACGCAAGGCGATGGGTGGGTTCTGATTCACGGCAAAGACGCAGCCACCTCCCGGTCTGTCCATGCGGCATAAGATTCTGCAGCGCCTGCTGCTGACGGGTACGGTGGTCGCGCTAGCGTCATGCTCATCTACGCCCAGGGGCGGTGACCAGCAGACGGTGATCGCCGAAGGTTCGGGCAATACCTGCCAGGAGGCGCTCGGCCAGGCCAAGCTGGTGGCCAGTGACAAGGTGGTTGGTTCCTTTGTTAACAGCCAGAAATCGCTGGTGTCCGACAAGTACTACACCGAGAGCGTCAATGAATACAGCGGTGGCGTCGTTCGGCAGTACACGGTTCTGGAAAGCAAAGGGGATTCTCCCTGTCGCGTCAAGATCAGTGCCGAGGTCTATCTCGATAAAAAGAATATCGCTCTTGGCCCCAATGCACGCACCCTGAATCTGGGGGAGGTTGGCCGCTTTGTGGATAAGCAGGATGAAGCCCGGCAGACTCTGGCGGCCCTGATCCAGCGGCCGGCCATGTTCAGCGCCCGGATGGATCGCTTGCATGTCAGTACCGACAGCAAGGGCAACGCCCAGATTGTGCTGCAAGTATCGGATGTGTCACCGAGTGAAAAGTGGTTTTCCGATCTGGAGTCTTTCCTGAAAATTCAGGGGCAGCGTGTCGATTTCGAACGGGCGAAATGGTCGGATATCGGCAAGTCGGTGCTCTCGTTGATTGCCGCGCCGGTGGCCGTCCCGCTGGGTCTGGCGCCTTCGCCGTTCCGGAATCAGACGGCTCGTGGAACTGAGCTGGTGAATGGTGAGGGGCTCGTTTGTTTCAAAAATGACCCCCAGTACGAATCATTGCGCTGTTATCAGACCTGGCTTGCCGGCGATGCCGTGCGCCAGTTGCGTTCGATCCAGCTCAACCTGGTGGAGCGCACTAACGATAATGTGACCAGCACGCGTCAGATCCAGAAGGGTGCCTACCAGATGGTCGCCTTCCGTGCGTCGGACTATACGTACAAAAGTAAGGAGATGGGCGGCAAACGGGACTTCTATGTGGTCGAGCCAACCGGCATTCCCTTTCGGGAATATCTGACCGTCAATCGCCAGGCGCTCAGCGAAGAGAACGAATTCGCCATTAACGTGATTTTTACCCGCGAACCGCAGACGCCCACATTCAGACCCCAGATACCCGGCATCCTCCCCGGAGGGAGCAACTCCTCCGGGCAGCGTCGCCCATCCAGTTGATCTGGATCAATGTGTGAGTGGTTTCACCACGCGCTTGATCGATGTATCTTCCGGGTTGGCGAGAATCTTGAATCCCAACGAGCTCATCAGATTGAGCATCTTGGTGTTGTCCGAGAGCACCTCACCAACGACCGCCGAGAACCCTTTGCTGCGGGCGCAGTCGATCAGGACCTGCATCAGCTTTCGACCGAGGCCGCGTTTTTGCCAGCTATCGGCGACGGTCAGCGCAAACTCGACGGTTTCCCCATCCGGATTGGCGACATAGCGGGATACACCAATCTGTTCGGGTTTACCTTCCTCGGCGATCTGCACCGCTACAAAGGCCATGTCCCGGTCGTAGTCGATCTGCGTAAAGCGCACCAGCTGCGGTTTCGACAATTCACGAATCGTGTCCATGAACCGGAAATAACGACTCTCGTCGGAAAGGTTGTTGAAGAACGCTTTCTCCATCTCCGCATCTTCCGGCCGTACGGGTCGAATGGTGACCGATGAGCCGTCGGGCAGCAGCCATTCTTCAACCAGGTGGTTGGGGTAGGGGTGGATCGCCATATGCGCGTAGCGATCGACGGTCGTTGGCGCGTAGTCGATCACAATCCGGGCGTCGGCGGCAATGACTCCCTCCTCATCGACGATCAGCGGATTGATATCGAGCTCGATAATCTGCGGGATCTCGCTGACCAGGTCAGAGATATGCAATAGCAATTCGTAGATTGCATCAATGTTGGCCGCAGGAACAGGGCCGTGGCCCTTGAGTTGGTTGTATGCCCGGGTCGATTTGACCAGGCTCTCAGCCAGCACCTGATTCAGCGGTGGTAGCGCCGTACCCCGATCCGGATAGAGATCCGACTCGTTGCCGCCGCTGCCAAACGTGATGACCGGGCCAAAAGTCCGGTCTCTGAACACGCCCACACGCACCTCGCGTGCGTTGGCGCGCGAGACATAGGGTTCGATCGAAACGCCGCTGATCCGTGCGTTCGGGTGCTTGCGCTTCACGGTCTCAATGATGTCGTGGTAGGCATTACGCAACGAGACTGCATCCTGAATGTTCAGACGAACCCCGCCGGCATCGGTCTTGCGCAGAATATCGGGCGAATCGACCTTCATGGCAATCGGGAAGCCAAGCTGTTCGGCGTACATCAGCGCATCGGCCACACTGTGCGCCACCATTGTCTGGGCCACGGGAATCTTGAAAGCCCGCAAAACCGACTTCGATTCCATCTCGGAAAGCGTCTTGCGCTTCTCTGATAGCACCGCCTCAATCAGCATACGAGCGCCTTCGATACGCAGCTCGATATCTTCTGATTTACTGGCGGGCATCTGCAGGAGCAGACGCTGGTTCTCGTAGAAGGTCGACAGGTTGGAGAACAAATCCACGGAGGATTCCGGCATACGGAAGACAGGAATATTGTGCTCGCTCAGGTAATCCCGGGCTTCACGCGTATGTTCCTCGCCCATCCAGCACGCAATCAGCGGTTTGGTCAGATCTTTCGACAGCGCCACAATCGTCTCTGCCACCGCCTGAGGCTGGGTCATCGCCTGTGGTGTGAGAATCACGAGCAGGCCATCGACATTGTCGTCTGCCGTTGCCAAAGTAATTGCGTCACGATAACGCTCGGGTGTGGCATCTCCCCCGATATCCACCGGGTTGGCATGCGACCAGGTGCTCGGCATGACATTGTTGAGCTGCTGAATAGTTGCCTCGCTCAGGTCTGCCAACGGGATACCGACTTCGCTGGCCCGATCGGCCGCGATGGCGCCCGGGCCACCGCCGTTGGTGATAATGAGCAGACGTTTGCCCTTGGGCTGCAGGCGGTCGTTGAGCGCCTTGGCCCCTTCGATGAGCTGGATGATGCTATTGACGCGGACAACACCGGCACGACGCACCGCCATGTCAAATACCGCATCCGATCCGCTGCGGATACCGCTATGGGTCAGTGCTGCAGCGGTCCCTGAGGCGAAGCGTCCGGTTTTGTAGAGCAGAATCGGTTTGATGCGGGCGGCCGAACGCAGTGCCGAGAGAAACTGGCGCGCATTCTGGATGCCTTCGACATAGAGCAAAATGTAATAGGTGCGAGGGTCGTGCACCAGGTAGTCGAGAATTTCGCCAAAATCGATATCGGTTGAGCGCCCGATAGACACGACTGACGAGAACCCCACATTATTCGGCAATGCCCAATCCAGGATCGCTGAACAAATGGCGCCGGATTGCGAGACCAGGGCCATTTTGCCCTCATGGGCACGTTCCTGGGTAAAGGTCGCGTTAAGGCGGCTGGGTGGGCGCATGATGCCCAGACTGTTTGGTCCCAGAATACGGACGCTGTAGCTGCGGGCGATTTCCAGAACTTTGCGCTCGAGTGCTGCACCGGCATGGCCCCGTTCGGCAAACCCGCTGGAAACGATCAGGGCAAACCGGACACCCCTTTCACCACATTGCTCAATAATGCCCGGCACCGACATCGCCGGGGTGCAGATAATTGCCAAGTCCACCCGGCCCGGCACATCGTGCAATGACTTGAAGGCGGTTTTACCCTGCACCTCGGCATGTTTCGGGTTGATCGGGAACAGACGCCCACCAAAACCGGTCTGGAGCAGGTTGCGAAACAGCACCTGACCAACGGCATTTTCCCGATCGGTCGCGCCAAATACCGCCACGCTCTCGGGCTCAAACAGGGGCTTCAGATAATGTTCTTCACTCATGGCAATACCTCAAACAGCACACTATTGGCGAAACCGTGACGACATGACATCAAAAATGATGCAGTGCACTAGTCAATTCTACGCCTATTTCGTAAGCATTTCAGATCAGGCTGGCAAAGTGCGATGCGCTGGCGTTTGCGAGTGGCTGATTAATCCCAGGTACGGCAGGAAGTACAGGCGACCTGTTCAATACGGCGATCCGGAAGGCCCACGGCGGTCAGGTTGCCACCCCAGAGGCAACCGGAGTCCAGAGCGACAAGATTGGGGGTCATCTTGAGCCCGAGGGCGGACCAGTGGCCGACAACCAGGACATCATCCACTGTCTTGCGGCCAGGTACCTCGAACCAGGGCACGTGGCCATCCGGTGCGTTTTCAGGTTTACCCTTGACCTTGAGATCCATTTGCCCATCAATCGCGCAGAAACGCATACGGGTCATTGCATTAACGATCACCCGGGAACGGTCATCCTTGGAGAGCTTCTTCTTCCAGGAGAGCGGTGTGTCGCCCCAGAGCGACTTGAGAAACGCCACGAAATCCGGACCCTTGAGCCGTTCGGAAACTTCGTTACTGAGTGCAATCGCATCATCAGCCGTCCAGCCGGGTAAAAGACCGGCATGCACCATCAGGTGGCGTTGTCCATTCAGCATGGCTGAATAAGCCAGGGGTTGTTCTTTAAGCCAGTCGAGCAACTCGATCACATCGGGCGCCGCAAAAATGGCATCCAGCGTATCGTCCTTACCGCGCCGGGGCACGGCGCCGGCTGCGACCATCAGGAGATACAGATCGTGATTGCCGAGCACGGTGACAGCTGCGCTCCCCAGGGAGCGGACAAAGCGCAGTGTTTCCAGGGATTGCGGTCCACGATTGACGAGATCGCCAACCAGCCAGAGTTGATCCCGGCCAGGATCGAAGCAACACTGATCCAGTAGACGCTGGAACGCGTCATAACAGCCCTGAATATCACCGATTGCCCAGATCGTCATTGGGCTATTCTAACGAAAAAAACTGCTCGCATTGAAAGGTGTTACTTAGAGGACAGAATCTGGCGGGAGACGGCATTGCCCGACTGTAACGCGGCCTCGAGCGTGGCAGGGTAATCGGGGTGTGTCCAGTCGCCGGCAAGGAAAAGTCCGGGCAGGGGTTGCTGTTCGTTCGGCTGCATTCGTGCACTGGGAAGCGCTTCAGGCGTGGCACGGCGCACAGAGACGACCCTGTGCCAGAGGCATGGGTTGTGGATACCCGTGGCGATTCGTAAGCGATCCATGCAGGACAGGGCAAGGTCGTCATGATTCAATGTGGCCCAGTGCCCCGCGGCCGATAACGAGATTGCGATCACGCCGGGTTCGCCGCAATCTGCACGATCAATGGCCCAGATGCGCGCGTCAGATGCTGTTGGTCCGTCTAGCTGAAATAGCGGGGCCGGGAGCCGAACGGTTTCATCAAATCCAAGATATACCGTGGCGATAGGTTGATGCCCAAAACGCTGTGCAAGAAGTTCGGAGTTAAAGGGCAGGGTGATCGTTTTCAACGACCACGGCGGTACCGTAAGGACGACGTAGTCGAAATCTAGTTCCGGATCACCCTCAGTCAGTGACAGTTTATAACCCTTGTCATTCATGGGTGTAATCGCGCGAATTCGTGAGTGGCAGCGAACCTCGCCGCCGCCTGATTCGATGGCTCGGATAAGGGGGAACACGATGCACGTGCTCAAATCAGCAGTCGGTTGCAATAGGTCAAGCGCTCCCGCGCCGGAGCCCAGCGTGTCGCGTAAAACCGAGGCAAAGCGTGACATTGATGCACGGTCAATCGGCGTATTTGAAATCGCCAGAGCCAGCGGTTCCCAGAATGTTTTGATGAGTGATGTGGGTTGTTGGGTATGCGACAACCATTGCGCCACGGTTTGATGCGATGGCGTTTGCCAGTCATGTCGCTGCAAGCTCAAGAGCGCGCGCAGCAAACTCAGTCGTTCAAACCACGAGAAGCCCTGCGCCTGGAACAGGGCAGCCAACAAACCGAATCGACCCTTGCGACCCGTAAGAGACAAACCGCGCGTTCCATCGGTATAAATGAAAGGTTTTTGAATCAGCGATACGCCGATGTCGTTGCACAGGCATCTCAGCGCCTGACAGCCCGAGAGCATCAGGTGCTGCCCGTTATCCCGCCATTGATTCTTTAGCTGGGCACGTCGTGCGCGACCGCCGGGTTCGGGCCCTGATTCAAATACGACGGGGCGAAAACCGTTTCGGACAAGTTGCAGGGCGCAGGCCAAGCCGGCCCAGCCTGCGCCGATGATTGCCACCGCGGGACGCGATGCCTCGGCGTGCGGCATTAGTACTTGAACCAGGTCTTGAGTGCGATCCACAGCTTGCGCAGCGGTGGCAAAGCAGTTTTCTGTTTCAATACCTGAAAGCCATCCCGGGTGATTTCATCGAGCAGGGTGCGATAAACCGCCGCCATAATAAGTCCCGGGCGTTGTGCTGACCGATCTCGAGCTGGCAGCGTTTCCAGCGCCGAGGTGTAATAGCCCTGGGCGCGTTCCGCCTGAAACGTCATCAGCGCTTTGAACTCCGGCGTTTCACGTGCGTTCATAATGTCGCTGACAGGCACATTGAATTGCTGTAGTTCATCGACTGGGATATAGATTCGCCCACGGCGTGCGTCTTCACCCACATCACGAATGATATTGGTGAGCTGCAGTGCGGTACCCAGCTCGGTGGCGTAACGCAGGGTCTTGCGATCGGTGACTCCGAAGATTTCGGCCGACAGCAATCCGACTACGCCCGCTACGCGGTAGCAGTAGAGCGACAGCGATTTGAAATCCGGATAACGGCTGTATTCCAGATCCATCGCCATGCCGTCGATGATCTCATTGAAATACTCTAGCGGCAGATCAAAGCGTGCCCTGATTTCCTTGAGCGCAATCATGACCGGGTGCGTCGGTTGCGGTTCACCCGGTGCGGTTTCGAGCAGCGCCACCTCCTTGCGCCACCAGCTCAGCTTGGCAACAGCGACGGCCGGATCCTCGCATTCATCAACGACATCATCGACTTCTCGGCAGAAAGCATAGAGTGCATGGATTGCCTGTCGTTTCTCGGGCGGCAGAAACAGAAAAGCGTAATAGAACGAGGTGCCACTTTCGGCGACCTTCTGCTGGCAGTAATCGTGAACGTTCATGTACCGGATTGTACTAGCCCAGAACCATTAGCCGCAGCCAGTCTGCCCAGTTCAACGTGGGGCGTTGGGCAAATACGTCCCCGCGTGCAGTCTCGATTTTGTTCAGAATGCGCCTGCCGCCGGCGACAGTCAGCCGCAGCTCCTGACCGATGCGCCAGGACTGGCAGCCTAATACGCCGGGTAATGCACGGCCAGTATCGAACAGGGCGCGAACACGATTAGTCTGGAAGGCCATGAATTCAGCCCAGCGTTCCGGGCTACGGGTAACGCAATCACCTGACAAGATATCGGCATCGGTGTACCCCCAGAGCGTCAATTCATCCTGCGGCAAATAGATGCGCCCAGTGCTGCCTTTGCGTGCATCCACCGCAATGTCCTGCCAATGGTTCGTAAGCTGTAACGCCGAACAGATCGCATCCGACATCACCCTGTTCTGCGGCGTGTCGGCCTCGAACAGAAACAGCATGAGGTGACCGACCGGATTCGCCGAACGGGCGCAGTAATCAAGCAGATCGGTATAGCTCGCGTAGCGTGTCTGGTTGACGTCCTGCATAAATGCCGAAAGCAGGGCGTGGCATGGCGCCAGCGGCAGACCAAGGCGTTCATGAATTTTACGCAAAGGCTGAAAAACGGGTGCCAGTGCAACGGGCACAGGCCGGCCGGTGGTAATAGCTGTCAGGGCATCTTCATAAGCCTGAAGCTGAACCAGCCGTGACTCAGGTCGTGCGTTGCCTTCATCGGCGATATCGTCGGCGCACCGCGCAAAACGGTAGATTGCAGCGACTGGCTCGCGCAGCTGTTTCGGCAGAAGCAGCGAGGCAACGGGAAAGTTCTCGTAGTGACCCGTGTCCGGAAGTGTGGGGAGAACTGAGGGGGATGATGCCATTTTGCAAGTATAGCTGGCCGTCAAACAGCCTCAAATCTGCTAGAATCCAACCCTCGCAGGCCTGCCCAGGTGGCGAAATTGGTAGACGCACCAGATTTAGGTTCTGGCGCCGTAAGGTGTGGAGGTTCGAGTCCTCTCCTGGGCACCA
>VEQK01000057.1 GCA_018883265.1 Rhodocyclaceae bacterium
TGTACTCAAGCGCTGACGATGGCCTCGATGCGGAGTTGCGGTCGCTCGACGCCGTTGTAATGATTGATATCGAGCACGTAGGCCAGCGTATCGTCCTGCGTCGGGATCGTTGTATCGTTGAAACGGATGGCGTCGATGCGTTGTTGGCCACTGGCTACGGTGAGCTTGAGATGCTTTTCCTGCAGCAAGCGGTATTCCAGAATATTGAATTTATTGGCGAACACTGGGGCCGGGAATCCCTGGCCCCAGATGCCGTCCGAGAGCAGGCGGGCACTATTCAGATTCAGATCACCTTCGCCCATGGCGCCATCGACCCCCAGGCTCTGTTGGCGTGCTTCAAGCGGAAGCAGTTGGTCAACCAGTTCATTAAAAACGCGCTGGAATAATGGGAAGTCGTTTTCACGGATGGTGAGTCCGGCGGCCATGGCGTGACCGCCAAATTTGAGGATGAGATCGGGATAGAGCTTGGTCAGATGATCGAGGGCGTCGCGTAGATGTAATCCCGGAATCGAGCGCCCCGAACCCTTGATCTGGCCAGTGCCATCCCCGGCAAACACAATCGTCGGGCGATGCAACTGTTCCTTGATTCGCCCCGCCATAATGCCGACAACACCGCCATGCCAGTTGGGGTCATAGAGGCTGATACCTGCTGTGCTCTGGATATCCAGGTTGTTGAGGATCGATGCTGCATCGGATTTCATCTGCTGTTCGACGGTGCGGCGCGCGATGTTCAGACGATCCAGTTCCTGTGCCAGCTTGAGCGCCTCGCCCATGTCATCGGTGAGGAGACAGCGGATGCCGATCCGCATGTCATCCATACGGCCGGCGGCATTGAGACGCGGGCCGAGCAGGAAGCCCAGATCGGTCGATTGGGCCCGGTCTGGCTGTTTGCCGCTCACGGCATAAAGTGCCAGGATGCCTGGGCAGCAACGGCGTTGCCGGATACGGGCGAGGCCATTGGCGACGAGAATCCGGTTGTTCGCATCCAGCGGTACCACGTCGGCAATGGTGCCGAGCGCGACCAGATCCAGCAAGCTACCCAGGTTCGCTTGTTCGGCCGCTGGCCAGCCTTGCTGACGAAGGACCTGACGGATTCCCATGAGGGTATAGAGCATGACGCCGACACCGGCCAGGTTTTTGGAGGGGAACTCACAACAGGGTTGATTCGGGTTGACGATGGCATCGGCGCGGGGCAGGGTATCGCCCGGTAGATGATGGTCGGTAATCACAACCTGCATGCCCAGCGACTGGGCATGAGCGACTCCATCGAGACTCGCGATGCCGTTATCGACCGTCACGAGCAGGTCGGGTTTGCCTTCCGGGCCTTGTGCGACCAGATCGGCAATCGCGGGTGTCAGGCCATAGCCCAGTTTGAAACGATCCGGCACAAAATAGCTCAATCGCCCCGGTTCGGCGCCGAGCAGCCGCAGACCACGCATGGCCACCGCACAGGCGGTGGCGCCATCGGCGTCATAATCCGCCACGATGCAGATTCGACGCTCTGTGGTAATTGCCCTGGCCAGTATCGATGCTGCTCGATCAAGACCCTTCAGCGCACCGGGAGGTAGCAGATCTTCCATGCGGGTACTGATCTGAAGCGCCGACTGTATGCCGCGGGCAGCGTAAATCCGAGCTAGTAGGGGGTGCACACCGCCCTGTTCCAGTTGCCAGGCGGTACGTTCGGACCAGGCGCGTTGTCTGAGCGTCACCATGTGCGGACCAGTGTCCTAAGAGACGGTATTGTTGGTTGAATACCAAAAATGCGTTTTAGCCAGCCTGTGCGTGAATGAAGGTGGTGCCGCTGCAATGTCCATCGCCTTACCTGATGGGCGTCCGGGCTCACCAGGGTGAGCGTCTGTAACTTGCCATCCCGTGCGGCGAATGCGGCAAGCGCCGGGCTAATCCAGGTCTGATCAAAGCGGGTGGTTGCCGACCGCCAGGCATCCAGATCATCATTTTGCACGGCGGTAGCACAATCCAGCTCGGCGACCAGGTGTGCGCCGGGGGTGCAGGGGAAGACGGCATCCCTCTGAAGCGGGGTTCCCGTGCTCAGGCACAAGCCCCTGAGCAGGGGCGAATGGCCGCTTGCTGTCGCAAAAGTTGTTGCGGGAATGCCGGACAAGGAGCCGGCCCCCCAGGGCCAGAGGCTGTTGATGCGTGGAAGTCCCACGGCCTCACGTGCTGCGTTGACCGGATGTTCATTCAGGCACATCTGGATCCGGTTGAGCCAATGCAGATTTTCCCGGCCAAGAATCTGGCGGGTTTCGTCAGCATCAATGCGTCTTCCGGCAAGACGGCTACAGGCGGCAAGATCCGGGAGTACGCCGGCGTTGCTTTCGGGAATAAAGTAACCATGGGCGTAGTAATCCGGATCGAAGCTTGAGACAAAGCGTCCCTCGCCGCTGAATTCCTCATTAAGACAGGTGATTAGGGCAGCCATATCTTCTGCGGATAGGCTTTGAGCCGGAATGGGAGAGAGCACCAGGGACTGCTGGACGAAATCCAAGTTGACCGGATCTGCGCATAACCGGATGCCAGGTTCATCCAGGCCATCTCCCCGGCTACGGAGTAGCGCCAGACCCGGTGTAACTCCGGTGAAACCGAAAAGTTCAGTCAGATAAGATTCCCACGATACGGTGGCCGCCATGGGGGTTGTCGTCATTTCGGACAGCGACAGGAACCGGACCAGCGACGTTGTTCCGGGCACATCAAAAGCCGCGTGGTTGTCCACATCCGGCCAGAATAGATCAGGAACGAACAAAGTCAGGTGCATGGCGGGCTTGTTGCGGAAGTGGTTTGGGCGAACAGACCCGCAAGTGGGATCGACGAATCGAGTGTAGCATAGCGGCTTTGCAGCATTTCCGAGCTTTATGCACGCCTGATCGTGAAAATTCCTTTTCAAATACTGATCGGTTTGAGGTATGTCCGCAGTCGACGCCAGATCGGCCAGGATAATCGCTTCATCTCGTTTATTTCCGGTTTATCGATGGCCGGCATTGCACTGGGTGTCGCAGCCCTGATCGTTGTGCTGTCGGTTATGAACGGGTTCCAGAAGGAATTACGTTCGCGCATCCTTGGTGTGACCTCGCACATTGAGGTTGTCGGTATGGATGGCGCCCTAGTCGATTGGCGTCGCGTAGTGACTCAAAGTAGGGAGTTACCCCAGGTGCTTGCAGCGGCACCCTATGTGCAGGGACAGGTGATGCTTAACGGCATCACTCAGGCTCGGGAAGACAGCCCGATGATGCCGGGGAGTGGGGTCCGTGGCGCCGTGGTCCGTGGTGTCGACCCTGCTCTGGAAAACACGGTGGCTGATTTTGCGACACACATGAAGGCGGGTTCACTGGATAGCCTCGAGCCTGGCGCATTCCGCATCGTTCTCGGTGCAGATCTGGCACGTGCGCTCGGTGTCGTGACCGGTGACCGGATTACAGTGATTGCGCCGGAGGGCGTGGTTACACCGGCCGGTGTTATTCCGCGCATCAAGAGCTTCGAGGTGAGCGGCATCTTTGATTTCGGCATGTACGAATACGACAGCGGTCTGGCCTTGATTGACCTGAAAGATGCGCAGGTTCTGTTCCGCCTGGGTCAAAATGTCTCGGGGGTTCGTTTGAAAGTCGACGACCCTTTCAATTCGCCACGCATTGCCCACGAACTGGCGCCACGTCTCGATGAACCGGCGTTTCTGGTTGACTGGAGCCGGAAGCATGCCAACTTTTTTCGAGCGGTTCAGATCGAAAAGCGCATGATGTTCCTGATTCTGTTCCTGATTGTTGCCGTGGCGGCTTTCAATATTGTTTCTACGCTGGTGATGGCGGTGACTGACAAACGCGGTGATATCGCGATTCTGAGAACACTGGGAGCGAGCCGCACCAGCATCGCGATGATTTTTATGGTGCAGGGCGCCCTGATCGGCATGATTGGTCTGGGTCTGGGCGTTGCTGGCGGGGTTGCGCTCGCACTCAATATCGAGACGGTGGTACCGGCGATTGAGCGATTGTTCGGCGTGCATTTCCTTTCCCGCGAAATCTACTTTATTTCGGAGCTGCCATCCGATCTGCAATGGAATGACGTGTTGACCATTTCCATGACGGCTTTCGTGCTGACGTTACTGGCAACGCTTTACCCCAGTTTGCGTGCGGCACGTGTACAACCCGCGGAGGCATTGCGTCATGAATGATGTTCTGAACCCATTCGTGTTGTCCTGTCGTAGGCTTTCCAAGGTTTATGCCGGAAGTTCGGAGGATGTCTGGGTTCTCAGGGATGTGTCTTTTGATCTGGGGGCCGGGGAATCTGTCGCCATCGTGGGTGCGTCGGGCTCGGGTAAAAGCACCTTTCTGCACCTGCTCGGGGGGCTCGACCAGCCGACCTCGGGTGATGTGCTGATTGCGGGTCGCAGTTGGCAGACGATGTCGGAAAATGAGCGTGGACTGTGGCGGAACCGGCACATGGGGTTCGTCTACCAGCATCACCATCTCCTTCCCGAATTTACCGCACTGGAGAATGTGGCAATGCCACTGCTCGTCCGAGGATTACCCAGGCAGGAGGCTGAGGTCGAGGCGCGTGAATGGCTGGAACGGGTGGGGCTGGGTCATCGCCTGTTGCACACCCCCTCTGCATTATCGGGGGGTGAGCGGCAGCGTACCTCCGTTGCCCGGGCGCTGGTGACCCGACCGGCCTGCATACTGGCTGATGAGCCTACAGGTAATCTGGATCGGCAGACGGCGGGACAGGTGTTTGCGATATTCCGTGAACTGAGTGTGCAATCCGGCGTTGCTTTTGTTCTGGTGTCACACGATCCCGATCTGGCCGCCCAACTTGATCGAACACTACGTCTGCAGGATGGTGTTCTGAGTTCCGCCTCTTTTTAAGGGCGCCGGGCCAGGCGATGCCGCTTCTGCTCTTTGCTGCGGGCATTCTGGTTTGTCAGTGGTTGCCTGAGATCCCTCCTTTACCCTGGGGTTGGGCGTTCCTGGGCTTTTCTCTGATTACAGTGTGTGCGCTGATCTGCCGGCAGAGGAAGATCCCGGTTGAACGCCGCTGGATTGTCATGCTCATCGTCGCCGGATCCATTCTGGCCGGTGTGAGTTATGTGTGCTGGCGGAGTTCGGTGGTGCTATCCGATCAGCTACCGGAAGCCGCCATGGGCAGAAATATTCAGGTGACCGGCGTGGTGGATAGCCTGCCTGATCGAACTGTGCGCGGGCAACGCTTTCTGTTCCGTGTGGAACAGTCGGCTGGGAAGTACCCCATCCCGGAGTTGATCCAGCTCTCTGTCTGGCAGAAGGACCCGGACGGCGAAGTATTCGACACTCGCATTCCTCAGAATTTTCAACCGGGCGAGCGCTGGTCGCTGATCGTACGCTTGAAGCGGCCGCACGGACTGGCGAATCCGCATGGTTATGATGCCGAAGCCCGTCTGTTCGAAATGGGGGTCCGGGCAACGGGTTATGTGCGAAGCGGTGAACGGCTGGACGCTTTCGTGACGACGCCTGCGACGCTAATTGCCCAATTACGCTACCAGATTCGGGAACGATTCGAACAGGTATTACCCCCGGATGCTTTTCCTGATGCCGGCATACTGACAGCGCTCGCCATTGGTGATCAGAAAGCCATACCCGGCGATCTCTGGCAGGTATTCGCCAAGACAGGCACCACGCATCTGATGTCGATTT